>CAILXE010000322.1 GCA_903838095.1 uncultured Chlorobiaceae bacterium | reverse complement strand
CGCTATTTTTTCACCAACAACAGAGCCCATTGAACCACCGATAAAGCCAAAATCCATAGCAGAAACAACAAGAGAGCTGCCCCCGCATTCTCCATAAGCATTCCGGCAGGCTTCAGTTTTTCCCTTCTTTTCAATAGTATCATGAACCCGGTCAGGATATTTTTTGGTATCAGTAAAGAAAAGTGGATCAGCCGTGCGCAGATCATCGTCAAACTCGGAGTACTTGTCTCCATCAAAAAGAATCGAAAAATACTTGTAAGGAGATATTCTGAAATGATGACTGCATTGCAAACAGGTATAGACATAGTCTTCAAGCTGTTTCTTGTGAAGCATCGCTCCACACTTTTCACATTTCCACCACAACCCTTCCGGCATATCTCGCTTGTCGGTCGGACGTATTGAGGGTTTTACCCGTTGAAACCAAGCCATGTTTAGAATGAAGACTAAAGGTTATACATTAAAGCTGAAGATATCAAGTCCACAGGAGATCTCAAAAACAGTACGCATAAAACCGTTATCAAGACTTAATAAACGAGGAGAACCACCGTTGTTGAACGTCAGACTTATTTTCTGCCTGGCAGCACTACTCAGCGCCACTTTCCTCACGGAAATAACCGCACAACCTGATGCCGGTGCGTCGCAGAGCACCCTGGTCTATCCCGATACCCTTAAACTTCCCGTGCATCGCTACGCTTTATTCCCGGCCATGAGACCTGCAAAAAAAACCGTTGGGCTGGCACTGTCAGGTGGCGGAGCAAACGGCCTTTCGCAAATAGGCGTCCTCAAGGCACTTGATGAAGCGGGAATTACCATTGATTGTATTGCCGGCACAAGTATGGGTGCCATTATCGGAGGTCTTTACAGTTGCGGATACCGTCCGGAGGAACTTGAAGAAATTGTCCAGACCCTCCCGTGGCAATCCCTTATTTCTCTTCACAATGATTATTCCCGGTCAAATATTTTTCTTGAACAGCAGCGCATCCGGGACCGCTCTTCCGTCGCAATCCGTTTTGAAAAACTGAAACTTCTCATTCCAACATCCCTTCATTCCACTCAGGAGATGACTTCCACCCTCGATCTCCTGGCGCTGAACGCTCTTTATCATGCTTCAGGTGATTTTTCAACTTTTCCGATCAATTTCAGGGCAGTATCGACCGACCTGGTTTCCGGAATGCGTATAACGCTTTCAAGCGGCTCTCTCTCAGAAGCAATAAGGGCAAGCAGCACTATCCCCATTCTTTTCGAACCCATCAAACGGAACAGTTATCAGTTGGTTGACGGGGGACTCGTTGCAAACCTCCCAGTAGATGAACTTGAAACGTTTCATGCTGAGTATAAAATTGCAGTTGATACGCATGGCAGTATGTATACTACCGGCGGCGAGCTGGATCTTCCATGGAAAGCCGCCGATCAAGCCATGACCATCCTTACAAAATTGCAGTATCCTGCGCAGCTTGCCAAAGCAGATATCGTGATAACTCCCAAACTCGGCGATCATAAAGCTACCGACTTTTTGAATATCAAGGCTCTGGTTGATGCGGGGTATGCTGAGGGCCAACTTGCTGCAAAAACTATTCAACACCATATCAAAAAAGGTTGTCCAAAAGGAGTCGCTATTGGATCTTTTGCAAAAACAGCTCTCTTTGAGCAAGGAAATCCCAAACTTGACGCTCTTGTTTCGGTTATTCTCCGCAATGCCACTGACCTGAACAAAGCCCTTGAGGAGCTCCTGGCAACGGATCTTTTTTCGAGAGTCTATGCAGAAGTCGACATTCACCGCAAAACAGTGCTCTTTCATCTTGATGCACTTCCAACAATAAACAGCATAAGCATAACAGGAGGGCCGCCTGATACTCTTTCGACAGAGGAGACTGAACGTTGTTTCACGCCGGTAACGCAATGCCTCTATACCAATGCGGCTGGCACAAAGGCGCTTGAATCACTGATAACAGCATTCCGAAAAAAAGGATACAGCCTCGTCACCATAAAAAGTACCACCCTGAAAAAAGACTCTTTACACATCGAACTCTCTTCAGGGAAACCGGAAGGTATTGAAATACGCACTGATAAAAATATTACTGGAATCACGCCAATACAACGGGAAATCAAAATCGACACCACGCAGGCGCTCCGTTTACAAAAGGCTGAGGAATCGATCAATAATCTTTACGAAACAGGCGTTTTTAATCGTGTATCCATCTCCGCAGCATCTGCGACTGACAAGAATCCTTTCCTCAACTTTTCCCTTGAAGAAAAACCATCCTCCGTGCTCAGGCTCGGATTACGGTACGACGAAACGAACAACGCACAGTTCCTTGTCGATGTCAGAAACGAAAATTTTGGAGGAACGACAAGTTCTGTCGGTGGCTGGCTGAAAGCTGGAAAAAAGAGCTATGTGTCCGCCCTTGAGCTCAATATGCCAAGAATAGGAAAGTCACATCTGACAATGTCTTCCCGTCTGTTTTACGACCAGCATTCTTTTGAGCATCGGGATATTTCCGGGGATTTACAAAATTATGGTATACAGAAGTATGGAATCAACTCAGCTTTTGGCACAAGAATCCGAAAAAACGGACAGTTGATTGCTGATATAACCCTTCAAAATGCACAGTCCTATGTTGAAAAGAACATTAGCGCAACACTGAACACCGGAAACAGCACGATGCTCTCAGTCGGAACTCAATTTACCCTTGATTCGAGAAACCACCCGCTGATTCCAACATCAGGAACCTATACAAACCTGCGATATTCCATCACCCCGGTAGTTTTTGATAATCCTGAAGTTTTCTGGCAGGTGTCCGGTAATCACGAAGAAAATATTCATCTGGGAAGCAAAACCACCCTGCAACTTTCCGGCCTGTTCGGCCTGAGCAGCAGTAATACCCGCCTGTCAGAAAAATTTTTCCTCGGAGGACCGGGAACGACGTATAGTCAGAGATTCATCGGATTACAGGAAAATGAGCTTCCATGCAACAATATGGCTGCCGCCGGAATGCACTTCGCTTACAAACCATCGTTTGCTATTATTTTTCCAACAACACTCCTCCTTCATTACAATGTCGGCAATGTCTGGGAAAAACTGAACGACATCTCTCCGGCATATCTTATTCACGGCATTGGAAGCAGCTTGATATGGGAAACCCCGCTTGGCCCGACAAGCCTTACGGTTTCAAAAGCTTTTCCTTTTCCTGAAAAACCTTATGGAGTTCCATCAACATCATTGAAATTTTCGAGGACCATTATTTATTTCAGTATCGGCCATAACTTTTAAGCTGAAGTTTTTTGTACTTTTACACACTTGACAAATCCGAAGTACCCGCGAGACATCAGACACTGCAACTTTTTTATGATAAACACACAGAGCCGCGTGGACACACAACAGAAACCGCACATACTGGTCTGTAATGATGACGGCATTGAAGGTGAGGGGATCCATGCGCTTGCTGCGGCAATGAAAAAAATCGGACGGGTTACCGTCGTCGCACCGGCTGAACCACACAGTGGAAAAAGCCATGCAATGACTCTCGGGACTCCATTAAGAATCAAAAAATTCCTGAAAAACGGGCGTTTTTTTGGCTATACAGTATCCGGAACTCCTGTTGACTGCATCAAAGTCGCTCTGAGCCATATTTTGCCATCAAAACCAGATCTTATTGTTTCAGGCATCAACTATGGCAGCAACACGGCCATCAATACGATCTATTCGGGCACGGTAGCCGCAGCTCTTGAAGGCGCTATTCAGGGAATCACCTCTCTTGCCTTTTCACTGACAACCTACGAACATGCCGACTTTACATACGCAGGAAAATTTGCACGCAAACTGGCAAAAAAGGTGCTTCTTGAAGGACTTCCGCCAGACACTATTCTTTCTGCCAATATTCCAAACATCCCGGAATCGCAGATTGCAGGAATAATGATCACCGAACAGGGACGGTCGAGATGGGAGGAGGATGCCATAGAACGAAACGATATGTTCGGCAACCCCTACTACTGGCTGAATGGCACCCTGTGCCTGCTTGATGATACCGTGCGCAAAGATGAATTTGCTGTTCGTCAGAATTATGTCGCTGTCACACCAATTTCATGCGATCTGACCAACCACAGCTATATCCATACTCTTGAACAATGGAACCTGCAAAAATAAAACAGTGAATACCTTTCTGCTTGACTATAAAAATATCCTGACACCCAAAAAAGGATTTTCAAAGCTTTTCCGTGACTATACATCAGACTGCCCTGAACGGTCAGACTTGATTGCAGAGTGTTTTCACCTTGATTATCAGCGGGAAGCCGATTACTACCGTCAGCTTGGATTGCTCAGCTCGAGAACATTTGATCGGGAAGCCCTTGTACGGATTCTTTCGCGCCAAAACAGTCGCTGGGGAGGCACTGCGCTTCATCTCCGGGAGATTGAAAAGCTTCGGTCACCTCGATGTATGGCTATTGTAACCGGACAGCAACTGGGACTCTTTACGGGGCCGCTTTACACCATCTATAAAGCTCTCACTGCTATAATTTTTGCCGAACGGCAGAAAACGCTCTTTCCGGAATACAATTTTGTGCCGATCTTCTGGCTTGAAGGTGAAGACCACGACTATGACGAATCGGCCCACACTGCCATTTTTTCGGAAAACCAGGTTATTCATTTCAAACAGGAGCCCTACAGGCGCATGCCTGAGCAGATGGTTGCCAACTCCTGCTTCAGTGAGGAGATTAACCGGACAGTCTCTGAGTTTTTGAGACTCATGCCCGATTCAACCTACAAAAACACCATATCGGATATACTCACGGAGTGTTATTATCCCGGCAACACTTTCGAGATAAGCTTTGCCAGCACCATGATGCGGCTCTTCAAAGAACAGCCGCTGATTCTGTTGTCAAGCCAGGATTCAGAGTTCAAGAAGCTTTCGTCCAGTATTTTTTTACGTGAACTCTCATCCTCACCAGCATCTTCATACAATGTCGTCTCCCAAAGTACCCGTCTTGAAAATCTTGGCTACTCAGCACAGTCAAAACCAAGATCAGTTAATCTCTATCACATCAACCATCATGGCCAGCGACAGAAAATAGAACAGCCCTCAGAGGATTCTTTCTTGATTGTGCCCGACAAACAGCGCTACACAAAACACCAGATGCTTGAATTGTGTCAGGATCACCCTGAACAATTCAGTCCAAACGTCGTTCTCAGACCTATTATCCAGGATTATGTCCTGCCTTCCTTCGCCTGCATTGCCGGCCCCGGAGAGATAAGCTACCTTGCACAATACCGGAAAAATTACGAGCATTTCGGTATAACCATGCCGTTTATTATTCCCAGAGGAAGCTTTACGCTGGTTGAGCCAAAAATCAGCCGAATTATGGATAAACTGCTTCAGGTTACAGGCAAACCGGGATTTTCACGCAAACAAATTTATTCCGCAGTTTTTAGTAACCTGCAACAACTCAAGAAAAATGCCGTTGGTATCTCCGAAAACCCCCAGCTTGAGGCCCTTTTCGAAGAGACCAAAGAGCAGATGCGTCGGACATTGGCCGCTCTCGGTCCGGTGCTTGCAAAAATTGACCCGACTCTTGAACCGCTGTTAGCAGCATCATCAGTCCAGTCAGAAAAAATTATCGAAGGTATTGAGCAGAAAACATGGAAAGCCAGCAGACGCAAACATGAAGAGCTCCTTGAGCAGATTCTCAAAGCAGAAAACGCTCTTTTTCCGGAAGGACTACCCCAGGAAAGGCTCATCAATATTTTTTATTATCTCAACAAATACGGAATGGAGTTGATTGGCACTCTGAAAAACCTTCTCAACGGTTATTCAACGGAAGCACACATCATTGTTGAGCTGTAGTCGTGAGCCCACATCCTTCACCCTCTTCCTCTTTTTGCAACATCCGGCAACAGTTGCACACAATACGCGAAAGGTCAGCGGACAATACCTCTTCGCCACACATCTTTTTTACCGCCGCCTCAATTTCGAGCTTGTAGGTACTGCTTTTTGGCGATTGCGTACCTCGTTTTTTATGAATATACTGAGAAACAGCAGCAGGTGTAACACCAAGTTTCTTCGCTGCCATCGACTGAGTTATACCTGTTTTAACAAGTTCGATAGCAAGATCGGCCCTGATTTGAGGCAGATAGTACCACACGGCTTTTTCGCAGGGAAATATCACAATAATACGCTTTAGTTATAAGAGATGCCAACACAATTCATCTTCGGGCAATGATGACTGTTTCGTTTAAATCCATAGCAAGCTGGTCAATTGTCTTGCTCATTGTTATCCAGTTTGTACCACTTCAACGCATCAACCCTCCAGCAGATTCCGGAATTAAACTCCCTCACTCCTTAAAAAGTTTTCTGAAACAGGCCTGTTATGATTGCCACTCGTACGAAACCCGATGGACATCCATTGCCTACATCGCCCCGGTATCATGGCTGACCTTCTCCACCGTGACTTCAGGCAGAAGTGCCCTGAATTTTTCTACATGGAACAATACAGATAATCCTGAAATCAAACTGTCAAGAAGTAAAATCATGAGCGTTATTTTGGAAGGAACTGCTCATCAACGCCTCTATTACTTCCTGAAACCAGGTGCACAACTCACTGCAAGTCAATCCAGAGAGCTTTTGCAATGGCTGAAAGCAACTTCTGAAAAAAAGGACAGTACCTGGTTCAAAAATTAACTGACACTATTCATTTCATTATAAAATCTTTTGATAACCGCAAGAACATCTTCGGCACTATCTTCAAGAAAGATAAAGTCAAATGCTTCAGGACTGATATAGCCCCTCTCCTTCAGCATGGTATCCTCAATCCAGTGATACAACCCTTCCCAGTAACTTTTACCTACTAATATAACAGGAAACCGTTCGCTTTTTCCTGTGTATATAATCGTGATGGCTTCCATAACTTCATCAAGCGTACCGAAACCACCAGGAAGGGCGATAAATGCCTGCGCGTATTTTATGAACATAACTTTACGCACAAAAAAATACTGAAAAGTCACAAGCTTTTCATGATCAATATAAGTGTTGGGCTGTTGCTGGTTAGGAAGCTTGATATGAAATCCAATGGACTCCCCTCCTGCGTTTTGGGCGCCCTTGTTTGCCGCCTCCATAACACCCGGGCCACCTCCTGTAATGACCGAAAACCCTTCAGTGGCAAGCAGACGTCCAAGCTTTTCAGCCAGCATATACTCCGGACTTCCTGCCGAGACCCTTGTAGAGCCAAAAACGGTCACTGCCGGAGCCGCATCGGACATCATCTCAAAACCGCTGACAAATTCCGCCATTATTTTAAAAACGCGCCAACCGTCAGCCATAAAATCACTTTCCGGCTTTACACTGGCAGACTCCTGCAAGCCTTTCCTTGTCCCTGAAGAACGACAATAAATATCCATAAACCCATAACCAGATGCTTACAATGCAAGAAAATTTCTGATAATTTTTTTCCCTTCAGCAGTCATGATGGATTCAGGATGAAACTGCACACCGTACAATTTGAGCTGCTCCGAATCCATCCCCATAATCACACCATCTTCAGTCCAGGCCCGAAGAACAAGAGTATCGGGCAGTGTTGCCCTCTCGACGACCAGAGAGTGATACCTTGTTGCAACAAATGGATTATCAACACCTCTGAAAATCCCGCAGTTATCATGAAAAACCTGTGATGTTTTCCCATGCATGATACAGTCTGCCCTGACAACTTTTCCGCCAAGAGCCACACCAATAGACTGATGTCCCAGACAAACACCAAGTACCGGAATTTTACCCTTGACGGCATGAATCAGTTGAACCGATACACCGGCATCATCAGGAGTCCCCGGACCTGGAGAGATAACAATCTTTGCCGGAGATTTCGCGACAATTTCCTCTACAGACAGCTCATCGTTACGATACACCTCAACCACTTCGCCGCACTCTCCTATATACTGTACCAGGTTATAGGTAAAAGAATCATAATTATCCACAACAAAAATCATGTAACCGTACTTTAATTTTATTCAAATGAACGTTTTAAACCTTCCGTTTCTGCAATAAAACGGAACATTGACTCGTAGGCGCTGCTCATCATCACCTTGCGACGCGCCATAACCTTTTTTGCGGTTTCAACCGCTTTTTCCACATCATAATGCTCGAAACCAGAGCTCCCGCCCCAGGCAAAAGAGGGCACCTCTTTCGGAGGAAATCCATCACCGAAAATATTTGCGCCTGTTCCGACAACGGTACCGGTATTGAACATTGAATTGATGGAACTCTTACTGTGATCACCCATCAAGAGTCCAAGAAACTGAAGCCCCGTTTTATACAACAGCCCTTTACTCTGCAATGTTATATGGCCGTAGTTATTCTTGAGATCGCTCGTATTGGTTCCCGCACCAAGGTTACACCATGAAGAAATATAAGAGTGACCAAGAAAACCGTCATGCTGTTTGTTGGCAAACGGCTCAAGCAGAGAATCCTCAACTTCACCCCCAACTTTGGATGCCATCCCGACAGCAACATTGCTGTACAACTTGGCACCGATTTTCGCCACTGACCACGGAGCAAGAAAAACGTTCTGCATCAACACTGCCTGCGGTTCAACAATGGCACCGGAGCCAACGGCAACAAATCCATCATCAGCATCAAGCACGGCACCTGCACGAACAACAGCTCCAGCACCCACATAAATATTTGAACGATTGACAATGGCAACGGAAGGATGAATGTCGCCTTCAATACGACCAAGTTCAAGCGTTTCAGCATCCCGCACAAGTTCGTCCGCATGAAAAGCGCTAACATCCCAGAGGTTATCGATAACCCTGAAACCAGTTACCGATTCGGTAACAAGCTCCGAAGCCAGGCGGGATGTATCAATAAGATCAGGCATGAGGCTCCCTTCTGCCGTAAGAAGAAGGGAACTGTCAACTCTTGCAAACAGGAGATTATCACCCTGCATATAAGCTTTTCCTGCCTCAAAAGCACCTTCAATGATCACTCTTGCTGCCGCCTCATCACAAACGATTCGACCATTGACCAGCAGCACATCCCTCTGCTCAAGCTGGTTAACCAGACATTCCGGATGCTGTTCAGCATAAAAAGATGCAAGATAACGACGAAGATGCCAGGTAAACTTCACACACCCTCTTGTCGACTGCTCAAACTTTTCCTGAAGAGAACGAAAACCAGTGTAAAGGCCATAAACCGGTTTAAGATTAACAAGAGGCTTCAGCGCCAAAACTCTGCTATCTTCAAAAACAACAACCTGCATAATCCTGACACCCTTTTTGTTAATGACCAACTGTGCCGACTATCATGATAATCAATCGGATATAACTGAATATAAAAAAAGGAGGGAAAATGACTGGTTAATGCTTTATTGTAAAAAAGCGATATTAATTGGCTTTTATTTCCTTTAATAAAGTAAATACTGTTGACTATATTCAGGTTAACTCCTGTTATTACTATTCAATAACACATCAGGAAACAATAAGCATTGCTTAACCCTCCACAAAACAACAATGGAAAGCCCAATACGGCCAATACTTTCAACAACTAAAAAAAACCACTGGAAAAGCCATCACCCTGCTGCCGGGTATAGCAAATGGATGAGCGTCATCGATGAAAATATCGTTCACACCTGGGTTGAGGTTGAGGAAAAGCATGATATTATTCTTGACTTTATGGACGTTGACCTGTTGCAGGTTGTGCTCTCCGAATCTGACCTTATAAACAAACAGTTTCACATTCTGTTTGATCTTGCTCACATCTCCAGCATCTCCTTTAACTACAAACTGGCAATAACCAATCTTTTTTTTAACTGGAGTCCAATTCTCGGGGTCATAGGCTTTTACAATATCCCCGAATCCATGCGTATCATTGTTGAGACTTTTGCGGCTGTCGCTCCAGAAAAAGTTTGTGTTATTCTTGCAGATACTTATAAAGATTCCATTGAAAAAGTGCTTGCTTTTAAAGCGGGAACGCTTGCAACCGGGAACTGCGGATCAGAGAACAACCACCCCGAACCTGCAATAAAAAAACGGTTTCTTGAGGCCATTGCAAGGATCTCCTGG
>CAILXE010000321.1 GCA_903838095.1 uncultured Chlorobiaceae bacterium | reverse complement strand
CTTGCCGCTCGCTATGTTGACGTGCTGCAGATACCGGCATTTCTCTGTCGTCAGACCGAACTTCTGGTTGCTGCCGGTGAGAGTGGCCTTGCGGTCAATATCAAGAAAGGGCAGTTTATGGCTCCTGAAGATATGGTGCTTGCCGCCGCCAAGGTTGCCCGAACCGGTAACAGCCGTGTGATGCTTACCGAGCGGGGATCAAGTTTTGGCTATCACAATCTTGTTGTCGATTTCAGGGGGCTTTCCAAAATGGCTGAATCCGGATATCCGGTGCTCTATGATGCCACGCACAGTCTCCAGCTTCCCGGGGCCGATCAGGGAATTTCCGGCGGGGAACGCCAGTATGTGATGCCACTTGCCCGTGCCGCAGTTGCTGCCGGTGTGGATGGGCTCTTTTTTGAGATTCATCCCAATCCCTCAACGGCCCTGTCGGACGCAGCCACTCAGGTGGCGCTGCCAGATTTCAGGATAATGGTCAAGCAACTGCTCCATCTCTACCGGTGTGTGCACGCTCTTCATTCACTCTAAAACATCATACGCTCTTGGAAGGGTTTCAATATTTCGGAATGCAGCCTTCGCAGGCAGATCCATCATCACGAATAGATCAGGCGCTGCAGGCTGTCCGTGCGCTTGTGTTTCCGGTTGACGGTGTGCTGAATGGCAGCAGGATTACCTTTGACTGCAACGGCGGAGAAATGTGTTCAATTTCGGTCAGAGATGCCGTCGCAATAAAAGAGGCCCTGAAACAGGGTATTCTTGTTGCTGTTTTATCGGAAAGGGAGGCTGAAGGGTACCGCCCTTTGCTTGAGGCGCTCGGGGTGCATGATCTTTATCTTAATGGAGAAAATCTGCTCTACTCTTATGAAGCGTTTTGTCAGCGCCATGATCTTGCCGATGATGAGTGTGCCTATATTGGCGATGATATCGGAGATGTTGAGGTGCTTGCAAGAGTAGGTTTACCTGCAACCGCCATTGACGGAGCTGATTATCTCAGAAACCGGGTGGGCTATATTGCAGGGTATGAAGGTGGAAAAGGGTGTATCAGGGAGATGGTTGAGATGATTCTTCTGCGACAGGGTAAATGGCCTTACATTGAACGTGCGGAAGTGGAGGAATAATTTCTTTCTCTCTGCCCTGAAAGAATTACTCTTCAGCAATGAACTCCGGGATGAAGAGAGGGTTCAGAAGTTTTGCGGTTTCTTCAAGTGAAAGTATCCCGACAATATTGGTGCCGTGGTTTGGTTCAATATGGACATCGCCATGGTACTCAATTCCCGTTTCGAGCGCATGCTCAAGCGCTGTAATTTTTCCAAACAGACTGTATGCTGCTGATTGGGGTGTGGAGCAGGCAACGGGCGGATTGTCTTCTCCGTGGAGATGGTATCCTTCAGGCAGTTGTCCGATTTCAGGGTAATCGTGCCAGTGCGTTATCGATGCGCCGGAATAAGCCAGATGGTATGGAAAGCGTGCTTCCGGCCTCAGTGTCATCAGGATGCTTGCCGTCAGGGCATTACCCAGGGCGTGAGCCAGAATAGTCAGAGTGTCAAATGATGGTTTGGCGACACTTTCCGGCGGAAGCCCGGCTGGTGTTTTAAGGTAGGCGCGTCCTTTTCCCTGATGTTGCCTCAGCCCTATCTCCACAAGATCTTTGTTCGGGTCAAGATTGTTTTTTCTGCATCCCGACCTGGTTGTTATAACGCTGATCTGAGGTACCGGAACAAACAAAAGCCGCTCCTTTATACGGACTGGGAGCAATTCATTCTTTTCTTCAATGAATGCGGATTGAACGCCAACCGGCAACTGACGGGCAAAAAAGCCATAACTCATTCCGCTTCGATTGTCGAGATAACGCGCGACAATTTTTTTGTAAAATGCGTTGCGGTAGTCGAGCCCTTCAGTAGAGGTGTGTGTTAAAAGAGAGGCATTGTTGCGCCAGAGAGTGCTGCACTGCATGAAATCTGCCGCAACAGCTTCAAACCCGGGCGTTTCCGTCATCAATGCGCCATATTCCATATCAAGATCTTCAGCTCTTGGTGGTACGACCTGTGCCGTGAGTTTTGGAACAAGCGTGCCACGAACATCCTCAACAGAGGGATAAGGCGTCTTAAACGTCACAACCCCGCCGTTCATGGTGCAGATAGTCCAGGAGTGGTCGGTCACAAAAATGAGGATATGAACCATATCGCGTGCCAGCCTGCCGACAATGGCATCAAGGCGTTCCTGAGGGAGCGACTCAGAGGAGAGCGGCGGGGGTTCATCGTACAACCCGACAATGATATTGTTGTAGAGTGTTGTGACGCGGTTGATCGCCAGAAGATGGTCAGGAAAATAACCCGGCGCAAGAATAACGGTTCCGGGTACAAACCGGCCATCACTTCCCGATGCCTCATCTTCCGAAAGCACCGTTATGCCGAGCGACTGCATTGCCGTTACCAGAGCGTGGCAAAACTGCTCAAGGCGAAGCGAGAGCTGAGGCGCCGGATAGATGAGCGGTTTCATCCTGGAACACATCTCATCGATGGTCAGCGGAGTATCCAGAGGAATGCCGAGCAGGTCGTGGAGTGAGCCGGAACTGATACAGTTACTCATGCAGATGTGCGGGCAGATTTTTTCAGAAACATTATTGGCTTGTTACTGGCCGAAATTATGCTCACGTCCCCAGAGGAGTTTTGTGCGCAGAATTTCACTGTAATTCCTGCTCTCATTAGCGACAAGATTGATAACAACGGATGATTTTTTAACGGTTATACTCTCCTGCGACGTGAGCATTTTTTTCAGGTTGCCATCACAGTTCAAGGGAAAAGAGCCATCAGGCGCATCAACCGACACCTCAATCACCTTTTCGTCGCTGATCACGATAGGTCGTACGGTCAGCATGTGCGGGCATATCGGTGTAATGACAAAAACGCTTGATTTCGGAGCGATGATCGGGCCTCCTGCAGACATGGAGTAGGCGGTGGAACCGGTTGACGTCGCAATAATGATGCCATCAGCCCGATACGAACTGAGGAGTTCGCCGTCCAGCTTTATGATAAAGGTCGGAATGCGCGGATAGGCGCCCTTTTCGATAACAACGTCATTCAGGGCTCTGAATTGTCGCCTCTCATTATCGATAGTCACCGTTGCTTCAAGTTGCGAACGGGTATGGATGGTATTGGTGCCGTTCAGCATCCGCTCTATAGCCGTGAACATTTCAGCCTGTGTAAACTCAGTCAGAAAACCGAGGAACCCGACATTGACGCCGATAACCGGTTTTGTGACCGCATAATGCGATGTAAAAAGGAGTGTGCCATCGCCTCCAAGTGAGATAAAGGCGTCGCACTGTTTGCTGAGTTCCTCAATTGGAGCCGAAAGCTCAATATTCAGCTTTTCTGCGGAGAGAGCTTCAAAAACATAATCGACGTTCCGTTCTTCAAGCCATGTGGCAAGCTTTCGTGCCAGAACAAGTGCGTTTTCCCGTAAAACATTGACAACAATCCCAAATTTCATGACCGGTTCATCTCTTTAAGAGTTTGATAGAGTCGATTGGCTTCGCTGAAGCGCAATTCAAGCTGTTGCAGGTTCTGTTCTCTTACGTCATTGGCGAGCAGGGATAATTCTTTTGAAAACTTGTCAAGTTCCTCTGCAATGTTATTGCTGTTCGTGGCAATAATATCCCGCCAAATCTCCCATGAGCTGCCGGCAAGTCTGGTAAAGGTTGCAAACCCTGGGCCGGATGTGCTGATTGATTCACCGCAGTAGCCCATCAGCAGTGTCGAAAGGAGTTGCGGAAGATGGCTTATTCTTGCGACGACACGGTCATGTTCATCAGGGGTCATGGAGATTGTTGTGCAACCCGCAGATTCGAGTAACCGGACAAGAAAAATGCCCTTCTCACTGGCAAGCAGGCCATGATCATCACAAAAAATAACCCGACGGTCGCGCAGAAGCTCTTCGTGACTTTCACGGTATCCTTTCTGCTCCTTGCCTGCCATGGGGTGCATGCCGATAAAAGGGAGAGCAAGCTCTCTGGCTTTGCGTGCAATAAGCGCCTTGGTGCTCGACACGTCGCTCACCAGCGTCGAGGGAGGGGCAAACTGTTTTATCTCCTCCAAAAGAGCGATATTTACCTCAACCGGCGCAGAAAGGATAAGCAGATCCGCGCTGTACAGAGCTTTCTTGTCGGTCATAAAAGCGTCCAGCCCAAGTTCTTTGACGCATTGCTGGTCGCTTTCGGTAAAGTTTGGGTCAAATCCCTGAAAGATTATAGCGCTCTCGGTTGCAAGCGGCGAACGTTTCAGGGCCTGCAACAGTGACATGCCGATCAACCCGAGGCCGATAAATGAGATGCTTCTGATAGGTGACTTCACCGTCATGACCTTCAGTTTTGTATGTTTGACCGGCTTCCGGGTGCATCAATGGGCAGGCCCTCCTTGCAGAGCGGGCACTCTTCAGGAGCATAACTGATGACCTCCATCGAAAGCACCGAAAATTGATCGTCAGCAAGCTTTACGCGACCATTGCTGCGGTCAACGACAGATCCGACGCCAACGACGACTGCACCTGCCGCTTTGACAAGCGAAATCACTTCAGCGACTGAACCGCCCGTGGTTATGACATCCTCAATCACAAGAACACGCTCGTTTGGTTCAAGGCTGAAGCCCCTGCGGATGGTCATCGCCCCATCCTTGCGCTCAGCAAAAATAGTTTTTACAGCAAGCTGTCGTCCCACCTCTGTTCCAACCACAATGCCGCCGATAGCCGGGGAGATAACCGTTTCTATGCCGCTCCCGGCAAAATGTTCAGCAATCCTGCTGCAGACCGCTGTCAGGTGTTCAGGATGTTGCAGCACCTTGGCGCATTGAAAATAGGCGTTGCTGTGCCTGCCGGAAGTGAGTCTGAAATGGCCATCAAGCAAAGCGCCGGTTGCTTTGAAAACATCAAGCATTGCAGGAGTACTCATAAAAAAGAGTGTTGCTGGTGAATGTTATAATCAATGATGGTAAAGATAAAGAAGCCGCTTCCAAAAGCTAAAGGAAAAACGTTTTGTTATATGTTCCGTTTGTGGCTTTCCAGATATTCGCTGAGCAGAACACATGCCGCCGCACTGTCGAGCCGTCCCTTCTGCTGCCGCTCCCTTCTTGATCGTCCTGAAGCAATCAGAATCTGGCGCGCACTCTTCGACGAGTGATGTTCATCAACAGTTTCTATAACCAGTTGCGGAAACTCTGCACGCAGCTCCTCAATAAATCGGTCAACCACTCCGGTCATGGCATTGGTTTCATCACCGTCACTCAGTGGGTATCCAACAAGAACCAACGCAATATCATCCTGCTTCACCATAGTCGCAAGGGTTCCGGAAAGTCCGGCCCGGTCAAAGGTACCTACAGGCTGGGCGAAGAGCCAGAGTGGATCGCTCTGGGCCACGCCAATACGTTTTGTTCCGAAGTCAATGGCGACCACCCTTTTTTTTGGAGTCAGACTCATGGCAGCACCTTTCTGTCGATTCTGAAGTTGCGAAATATCTTTGTCCGAAGCGCTCTCACAGCCAAGAAAATATAGCAACTTTATCAAGGGGAACAGTGCTTTTTGTTCGCCAATGTCGTTTCATCTTCGACAAAGAAAAGCGCGTCATGCTTTTTCAAACCTTTTCCCCGTTATGATTGTTAGCTTTTGTAATGCGGTGTTACAATCAATGAAATTATCACAGGAGAATATGATGGGAGGATGGTCGTTGTTGCTGATGACAAGCTTGATGCTTGCCGGATGTTCGGTTTTGGGAAAGCGTACGGCATCTGAGCCGACCTACAAGGTGCTTGAGGAGGAGGGGGATATTGAGGTCAGGCAATATGGAGAGATGATTGTTGCTGAAACAGTTATTGAAGGTGCTTATGGGCAGACAGGAGCGCCGGGGTTCAGTCGCCTTGCCGGATATATCTTTGGCAAGAACCGCTCAAAAGAGAAATTGTCGAT
>CAILXE010000320.1 GCA_903838095.1 uncultured Chlorobiaceae bacterium | reverse complement strand
AGGGGCGGATCGAATGGCTCGACCTGAATGCACCAAACAACTCACATTGTCTTGGATTTCATCGCTTCACTGCAAAAGAAAACGCTTATGTGCTTGCCAATTTCCAGTCAACAGGGGTTGCTCTTGAATTCCGTCACCCGTCCCTTGAAAATGACGCCTTCAAAAAATTCACCGTACTCAGCACAGAAATCAAAAACAAAACGAGCGTTCGTTATACCGAAAAGGTGATGGCGGTAAATCTTGCGCCTCATGAAGCACTGGTCATTACCTGTATGACAACGCTGGCAGTGTTCCAGCAAGAATAAATGGCCCATTTTTTTCTCCGGCGCTAATCCTGTTTGAGAGCTATTTTGACATTTTATCGACATTTCATCCCATGCAAGTCATTACACACGTTATTTCGTTACCTACCACAAAACCAATTGAAATTATTGACATTACTGCAGAGATAACCGCAGCACTCTCTGCAACGAGGCTGGATCGAGGGCAGATCACCGTGATCAGCCGTCACACGACCGCCTTTATCAATATCAATGAAAAAGAGGAGCGTCTGCTTGAAGATATGGAGACCTTCCTCAAGCGACTTGTCCCGAAAGATGGCAACTATCTGCATAACCTCAATCCAATTGATGGCCGCCACAATGCACATTCCCATCTGCTCGGACTTTTCATGAACAGCTCGGAAACGATTCCTTTTTCGGAAGGAAAAATGCTGCTTGGGCAATGGCAGTCAGTTTTTTTTGTTGAACTTGACGGCCCTCGTCATGAAAGATCTGTTCTCGTGCAGATTTCAGGAATATAGACCACTGTGCGCGCAAGGAACCGGGAAGGCCCATGCATGGTTACAGTTATATAAAAATAACCTGTATCCTTAAAAAGCCATGCCTGATTCGATTCCTGTTACCATCACTCAACAGTCAACACTCCTCTCGACAATCCATTCGCCTGATGATCTCAAAAAGCTCACACTTGCTGAGCTTCAGAGACTGGCTGATGAGTGTCGCCGTGAAGTCATCAATCTTGTGTCGGTCAATGGCGGCCATTTTGCCTCAAGCCTTGGCGTCGTTGAACTCACCGTGGCGCTGCATCACGTCTACAGCACTCCCCGCGACAAAATTATCTGGGATGTCGGCCATCAGGCCTACGTCCATAAAATCCTGACAGGCAGAAAAGAGCAGATGCAAACCAACCGGCAATTCAACGGTCTTGCCGGGTTTCCGAAAAGAGCGGAGAGCCCTCATGATGCTTTTGGAGTCGGCCATGCATCCACCTCCATATCTGCCGCCGCAGGCATCGCCGCCGGAGCGGAACTGAGTGGAAGCAAAGAAAAAGTTATTGCCGTCATTGGAGACGGAAGCATGACCGGAGGTATGGCATTTGAAGCCATGAACCACCTCGGAGATCTGAAAAGTGATGTGCTTGTCATCCTCAACGACAACCAGATGGCCATTTCGCCAAGTACCGGCGGACTCAGAACCCATCTGATCAACATGACTCTGAACAAGACCTATAACAAGGCACGTTCCCTCCTCTGGCAATCGATCTCCCTGTTCAACAATGAGCTCGGTGAGAAGGCAAAAAAGGCTATCCGCAAACTGGAAGACGGGTTCAAGGCCGCATTGACACCCGGAGCATTTTTTGAGGCTCTCGGCCTGAGATATTTCGGCCCGATTGATGGCCACAACATGGAACAGCTCGTCAAGGCGCTCAAGGAGATGCAGGCGCTTCCCCACCCGAAACTGCTGCATGTCATCACCACAAAAGGCAAAGGGTTCAAACCGGCCGAAGAGAACCAGAGCAAGTGGCACGCACACAACGGCGGATTCGACACCACGACCGGTAAAAACCTGAAGACCGCCGACAGTTCGCTGCCTCCTAAATATCAGGAGGTTTTTGGAGAGGCGCTGGTCGAGCTGGCCATGAAAGATATCAGGATTGCGGCCATTACCGCTGCCATGCCAAGCGGCACGTCGCTTGACCTCTTTCAGAAAGCGCTGCCCAACCGTTTTTATGATGTCGGCATTGCCGAAGGCCATGCCGTAACCTTTGCCGCAGGACTTGCTACACAAGGCTACAAGCCGGTTTTTGGCGTCTATTCAACATTTCTCCAGCGTGCGTTTGATCAACTGATCCATGACGTTGCGCTTCAGAACCTGCACGTTGTCTTTGCCATTGACCGCGCCGGTCTTGTGGGTGAAGATGGCCCAACTCACCACGGAGCATTCGACCTCTCCTATCTGCATACCGTACCTGGTCTTGTGATTATGGCGCCGTCTGATGAGCAGGAGCTGCGAGATATGCTCTACACAGCTCTCTATAGCATAAACTGCCCTGTTGCGATCCGTTATCCCAGAGGCAACGGAACAGGTGTCTCCTTGCAGAAAAACTTTACCGCTCTGCCCGTCGGCAAAGCGCAAATAATCCGTCAGGGAGAAGGGTTAGCGCTGCTCAGCATTGGAACCATGACAGGAAAAGCGCTGGAAGTGGCCGACATTCTTGACAAAGAGGGCATTCATGCGACTGTGGCCAATATGAGATTCCTCAAACCGCTCGATACTGAACTGATTGAGGAGCTGGCAACACAGGCAACTCATCTGGTGGTTCTTGAGGAGAACAGCGCTATCGGCGGACTCGGCAGCGCCGTAATTGACCATCTTAATACCAAAGGGCTTCACCGTCCGCTTTTGAAAGTGGGGCTTCCCGATGCATTTGTGACCCATGGGAATATCGATGACCTTTACAGGAACATCGGCTTCGACACCCCGACTCTGACTGAAAACATAAAGAGGTTTTACACGGCCACCCAGAGGTAAAACGAGGTAAAGAGCAGCATTACTCCTCGCACAGCAAGATTGGCAAACAACCCGGCAAGGAGATCATCAGCCATGATTCCCCACCCGCCGGGTAGCCGCTGGGCAGCATCGACAGGTCCCGGTTTTGCGATATCGAACCAGCGGAAAAAGATCAGCGAAAGCAGTGCGGGCAACAATCCTTCAGGCAAAAAAACCAGCGCCAGCCACTGACCGGCAAGTTCGTCAATGGTAACAATAGAGGGATCCTCACCGCACTCTTTCTCCATCAGTGTTCCTGACCAGACACCAACAACAGTGCTGAGCGCAACAAGGGAGAGCAAAAGGGCTGGCTCATGAAGTATCGGAATAAAATAATAACAGAGAACCGCTGCAATACTGGTCACAGTCCCCGGGGCTACAGGAAAATAACCGATTCCAAAGCAGGTGGAGAGAATTTTGGCTGCCAGCCTTTTCATGCTCTCAGTGACCCTGAAGAGGCTTCTGAAAGTACGAGTTCCAGTTGCTGACCAGGTATGAGATACCGGTATAAACGGTAAACGCCGTCACAACCAGCATAATGGAATCCAGATAACCGGAAGCGAGAAAACGGCTTATCGTAACCGCCATGCCTTTGCCGAAAAACACAGCCTCCTTCATCAGGATAAGCGCCATGATGATATAGACAAAAAGATTCTGAACCAGGGTTTTGTACTTCGCTTCCATGCTTGTCACCACCGGCTTGTTTTTATATTCGGCATAAATTCTCAGCGCCGTCACAACAATATCCCTGACCACAACAAGCATCACCATCCAGAGCACCAGATATCCCATCCAGACATAGAGCAGAAACGCTGCGGTAATAAGCAACTTATCGGCAAGCGGATCCAAAAAAGCGCCGAGACGAGTCTCAACGCCATATTTCCGTGCATGATAACCATCATAAAGATCGGTCAGCGAGGCCACTGTAAAGGCAATGACGCCAAACAATTTGAGCCAAGGATCTGCCTGCAGCAACAATGCAACAAAAACAGGAACAAGCAGAATCCGCAAAGCGGTCAACTGGTTTGGTATAGTCAGATACTCGTCTTTCAAGACCTGCAGGATTTATAACATTATCACCGTTCAACAGCGGAAAGCAACCTTATTTTTTAAGATACAGTATTGCAAGCTGTTTTTCAATGGCTCCGCACTGTCTGACAAAATAATGGTTGCTACTCCAGCTCCACAAAGGTCACCCCATCACCACCCTCTCCCCATTCGCCAAGCCGAAACCCCTTGACCGCAGGATGCTGCTCGAGACACTCCGCCGTTCTTTTACGGAGGGAACCGGTTCCCTTGCCATGCAGAATCATTGCTGAATAAATGCGGTTAAGCCGCATAGTGTCAAGAAATCTTTCAATTTTCAGCGTCGCCTCATCAGCGGTCAATCCCCGTATATCAATTTTTGTTGACTCAATCCCTGCTGTCATCGCCGACCAGGAGCTTTTCTGTTGACGCGGTGCAGGCAGTCGCAAACTCTTTTTTGCCTGCGTTTTCGATGTTTTTTCAAGATTTTTCAGCGCCGTGGTCAACCTGAAATTTCCGCACAGCACCACCACACTCTCACCATGAACACTCTCAACCTCACCGGAGGTATTGGTATCGAGAATACTGACAAGGTCGCCCGGACGAATAGTACGATCAACTTTTGCCGCAGCTTCAGCTCTGGCACGCAACAGCGACTCACTCTTTTCTGCCGCCAGCTTTTTCATGCCAAGTTTTTTCCGTGCCTCATGCACCTTTTTATCGTCAGTCGGAGCCGCTTTAACCTCCTGAAGAATCTCCCGAATCTCCTGT
>CAILXE010000319.1 GCA_903838095.1 uncultured Chlorobiaceae bacterium | reverse complement strand
TTCAGCACCCACGCATTCCCGGACACACACGACTTTGATTTCCTGAGGTGCGTAACTTTTCATGGTCAATAGAGATTCCTTTCAAAAGAAAAAGCCGGACACTCGATGAAGAGCATCCGGCCAGGTTGATTGTGGTTTTACTTCTGAACGGTGATGATGTCCCGTTTTACGAAGCGTTTGATTTCAGCTTTGCTCAGCTTCCGGCCCAGAACACGGTCTTCAATGTGGGTGGTCAGGTCCTCCCATTTGATGCCGTATTGAGCGTTGTGTTGATTGAGCAGCGTTTGGAGCACGTCAATGGCTTCTTGGTTCGTCAAAGCTACATCACGTTCATTGGCTGCCCGATGCACATCCGCCACCTCCCAGACCAAGGCCATTCTCGTATGCCAATAGCGTTTGAGAATGACCTTGGCCTTTTCAGTGTCTTTGAGCACAGGTTTTAGCCGCTGAACCATGTCGTAAAGGTGATGTTCATGCATGGCGACCTCCAGACCATGCTTTGCAGTTGTGGAGATATTCACAACCCATGCACCCAAAACTAGGCGATGGAATGAAATCTCCCCGCTCCAGACCCTCAACGTAATCTTCCATGAGCCTGAACAACCGATTTTGTTGATATTCCAGCATCGGGCCGGCTTCAGTGATGACGACCTTAGGCACCTTCGTTTTGATGAGGTGGTGAAGTTCCCGACCCGCTTCTCGTTTACCAGTGCTTTCCCGGTAGAGCACGGAATAGCAGTCGAGTTGAACGCCATTCTGATGCAAGCTCATGTCATTGTCTGGAGTTTTGGCGGCTGATTTGAAGTCAACGATGCGAGCTCCAGACCTGACCAAATCCAAGACCCCGATGAGCACAGGCAGACCGTGTTTGCTCAAGTCAGCCTCGACCGGCACTTCAACAGCTTCGGGCATTTCGTTGGCTTTTATGGGCGTATCGATGAAGTATTTCTCCAACACATTCCAGGCAGAGGTCTTTTGGTCCGGTTCTTCACCGTCCCATGCAATCTGGCCTTGATCCAACCACCCAGCATCAAACACTTGCCGGAGCTTGCTGATGTCAAACGGTTGCTTACGCCACCGCCCCATGTTCCACTGTTGCAATACGAGATGAACGACTGAACCGTAATGAAGTGCAGCAGTCTTGGGTTTCGTGATCTTCAGCACATACCGGAAGAAGAACTTCAGCCGGCATTGAAGCCAGCAGTTCAACCGTGAGGCTGAGACCGTTTTCTGGAGCGTTGAGATTGGCACCGGTTCACTGTTGCCAACGCTCGGTTCGACCAGGGCAATCATCGGGCACCTGCTTTCTGGAACCGTTGGCCCCGAGGTTTGCTTTGCCCGGTCTGTTCGAGCAGTTCTTCAATCAGACCGCTGGCTTCGAGCTTGTTGAGAGCTTTGACGCCTTTGCCGAAGCGGTCTTGAGCAAGTTGATCGACCTTGGCTTTATCCAGCTTGTTCTCGTCCGTGATTTTAAGGATGAGGTCGCGCTGTTTATCGGAGCAGGCCCATTTGTCGTCCTGGGGCTTGTGATGGCCATTCCCGTTGCCGTTCTGATGGCCGTTAGATTTGGCTTCACTTGGCAAGAACCCGATTTGCTGAATGTTGCTGTCGACGCTTTGCTGCAAGACATCGTAGAGCCGGGCACTTTCCTGTTCAACTTGCGCTACGTCGCTCAGCTCGCTTTTGAGGGTGACGCTGAACTGGTGCGATGAATAACCGGGCAGACCGATCTTTTTGCTGTAGTTTGCTTCGAGTGTGATCATGGTATTTTCCTTTCTTTGGTTGTTTTTTGGTTGTTGGGATAGTTAAGTTTGGGAGGGAAATGAAGCGGGGTGGGAGGGGACCAGTCATCAACTACAGTAAAGCAGTCAATAACCAGTCCCCTCCCACCCCGCAATTTGAGTGAATCGTTAGCCTTAAAGACAAAGCCTCGGATTCATATTATTATACCAACGGAAGGAGAGGATTCAGAGGGAGGGGCGGAAGTAGAAGAAATACAAATATTTTCCCGGTTATTTGTTTGGTGAAAACAATTCTTTAGCTGCTTCTAAAAGGCCCATATATCTTTCTAGTTCTTTTTCATCAGCAAGGTTAGCATCCCTAGTCGCAAGCCTATACTTTTTGAATCCATCTATATTAGAAAGCGCATCATGTACTGTAAAACCGTGTCTATGTATTATTGCGGCTGCACTTATAGCCTGATTGTGTGTTAGCCCACGTCCTCGAAGCGCATCAATTTCGCTTGTTCCCACCCCTCCTTGATACGACAAATATCCAGCTGCCTCTAACAATTTAGCTGCATCAACATTCCCACGTTCTGCCGATTTTCTTAATGCAGCGACCCTATCAGCCCTAAACATACCCATCATAGTGAGTATTTTCAGTGCATCCTTGTTTCGCTGTAAAGCAGCTTTTGATATAAGTCTAAGACCTTTAACTTCGTCTTTTTCTACTCCTTCACCCATCAAGTAGGCTGCACCAAGATAAAACTGAGCCTCGTCGTAGTTTTGTTCGGCTGACTTTGTATACCATTTTACAGCCTCAGCCGGATCTTTTATCACGCCTATGCCTTCCGCGTAACAGCTTCCTAAGCAACATTGACCGCGTGCATTACCTTGTTCAGCCGACCTGCGCATTAACTTAAAGGCTTCGTTGTAGTCTTTTTTAACCATTTCACCTTCGTAATAATATAGTCCAAGAAGACACTGTGCCACAGAATCTCCCTGCTCAGCAGATTTACGCAACTTGTTAACGTCAAGAGGTGACTCAGAACTAGATTCACTATTGAATTGAACACCGCTTTCGGCTTGATTGTTAATGTTTACGTCACTTTTCCGATTTAGAAGGCATTTATTAAACACCCATATTCCAACTCCAGTAAAGCAAATGCAAATAGCTACGACAGCTCCCCATCTGGCTGCCTTTAGACCGTTCAATGGTTTGGGGACCTTAATAAATAATTGCGGTTGAATATCTTTTTTGATTATTGGTGAAATACTTGCAGAAAAAGCGAACCGCTTTAGATTCTTTGCCTCAACCCATTCATTCATGCCCTCTGACCAAACTGTGGTAGTCAAAGGTAACGCCCCAGATTCGAAGATGTGTTTAAGGTCATCTTCGCTCACCGGCCCTTGATTTGTCTCGTTTAATCTATAAAACCACTGGGTCATAATCTATTTCGTTTTTCATCCCATATTTCTTTTACAGCTTGGATATAAGAATCGCTTGGTATTTCCCTCCCAGACACGAAGCACCCATGAAGTCTGAAACCCGAACCATTCACAGCAACCAGATACTGCATCACAACAGGATACCCGCTATCATTTGTCCACTCCGCCTGCACCAAATAATGCGAATATCGTTCTGGTGCGTTATCAACAAGTCTTCCGCATGACCATTTTGCCTCAGGAGCTACAACAGCGAATACTTTCCCGATAGTGACAGCATTACCCCACGCTTTTAAATATCCACCAGTCACAATCTTGCATCCATAAAGTCGAATCGCCACATCAATTAGTTTGTCTTGGCTAATAATATAGTCTAATTCTTTTAATGCGGCGATTGCTTGTGGAAAGCCTTTATCAGCCGCTTTTTTATACCATTTAGTCGCCTTGCTTAAATCGACTTCTGCACCAAGGCCGTGAAGGTAATAATTACCCAAAACAAATTGGGCTTTATCAAATCCTTGGTTTGCGGATTTCTCAACCCACTTAAATGCCTCTTTCCAAGTTAGTTCTAAAGCCTCTTTTCCACCAAACGCAATTTCCGGGCCAATTCGGAGCCGTGCTTTGAAGTCAAATTGTAAGCCAATTGTAAACTGAGCCTCGGCATCACCACGTTCTGCCGCTTTTAATACAATATCCAAGCCATCTTTTTGAATATTCCATTTCTCAGTTTGTGGTTGATGATCCGAATTGACAGCGATGGTTTTAAAGCTTGCCCCTTTGTTGAAGGTTCCCCACAAACCAACCACAGCAATAATAATACTGAATGCAACAATTGTTTTTGCAGACGCCGGTAGACATTTTAAACAATTGTACTCCTGGATGGCATTAGATATCTGAACGCCTTGTTGGCCCTGCTGAGTATTATTTGCATGGTAAGTATGTACTTCTAAACTGCTATCTGTGTAAATCGATTCAGTTATTTGTTCTGGATTGATGCTAGCTTCAGATTGATCAACGGATAATAACTGTACTTTTTGATATTCAATCCACTCTTCCATCCCCTCACACCAAACAGGCGTTGAATAAGAAAGCACACCGCAATCAAAAATATGTATGAGGTCGGCTTCGCTTACAGGACCTTGATTTGCCCCGTTCAATCGATAAAACCACTGGGTCATAAATCAGGGTTCGATCTGTGATTTTAGATAATTCGAAAAAAGAAATACTGATAAGATAATTACTAGTAGCCCTACAATTGAGGAATTTGTTGCCAGAAATATTGTAAAAAGACCAGTTGGCACTAAAATAGCCGCCAAGATCCACCCGAATGCTGTTTGCTTATTTCTTACACCTGAAGCGATGAGGTAACCAGTTAAAGCTCCCCAGATTCCGCTGAGGACAGAAAATGTAATTTGAACGAAAAATGATCGTCCTTCAAATATTCCAAGCGAAAGCCCGTTTAGATTATTCCATTTATGCTGCATTAATGATGTTAAGTC
>CAILXE010000318.1 GCA_903838095.1 uncultured Chlorobiaceae bacterium | reverse complement strand
GGTGGTAGCACGGGTTCGAATCCCGTTGGGGTCACACTACAAAGCTCTGTTCGTTGCCGGCACAGGGCTTTTTTTGTTCAAGAAAGCAGATTATCACTCTTTTCTTATGAAAATATCTGTCAGTTGGCTTAAAGATTTTCTTCCTTCATTTTCTTCCGATACCTCTTCACTTGTTGAAAAACTGACGTTTCTCGGGTTTGAAGTGGAAGAGGTCCAGGAGTCTGCCCTGCCTGACGATCTTGTGGTTGTTGGAAGAATTGAAGAGGTTTTGCCGCACCCCAATGCCGAACGATTGACACTATGCAAGGTGGATATTGGCCGGGAAGCACCACTTCAGATTGTGTGCGGTGCTCCGAACGTCAAAGCCGGAATGCTTGTGCCTGTTGCGACTGACAAGGCAAAACTTCAGCTTCCTGATGGTCAGACCATTGTCATCAAACCCTCAAAAATACGAGGAGAACGCTCGTTCGGGATGATTTGTGCCTCGGACGAACTTGGACTTTCCGATGACCATTCAGGCGTTATGGAACTTGACCCGGCATGCACCATCGGGGTGCCGCTTTCCCGTTACCTTGACGGTGATGTGGTGCTTGATATTGCGGTGACGCCGAACAGGCCGGATGTCCTTTCCCACCTTGGAGTGGCCAGAGAGCTGGCAGGGCGCGATCGCATTCACTATCCCTTGCGGCAGGCAATCGCATTTTCACCAGATGCCTCGCTGGTCGAGGTTCTGGATGAAGCAGCCTGTCCATACTATGCGGGCGTTGTCATACGCGGCATAACCGTTGGCGACTCTCCGGCATGGCTTCGTCAAAGGCTTGAAAGCATTGGTCTGCGGCCAAAAAACAACATCGTCGACATTACCAACTATATTCTTCATGGTCTTGGCCAGCCTCTCCATGCTTTCGATCTTGGAAAGCTTGTCGGTGGGCGGGTTGTTGTCAGAAGTGATCGTCAAGGCGATTTTCTGGCGTTGAACAATATTAAGTATGGAATAAAGCCCGGCATGGCCGCCATTTGTGATGGAGAGGGAAATGTTGCTGCAGTTGCCGGTGTCATGGGAGGATTTCACTCCGCAGTCAGTGAATCAACAACTGATATTCTCCTTGAATCTGCCTTTTTTAATTCCTCATCAGTACGTAAAACATCAAAAGAGCTTCTTCTGTCCACAGACGCCTCCTACCGTTACGAACGGGGTATTGATGCGCACAATGTCAGAAGGGCTGCAGAGTGCGCCGTCGCGTTGATACTGGAGCTTGCCGGGGGCCAAATTGAAGAGGCACAGGAGTTTAATGTCTTACCCGACGCATTGCGGACAATCACCCTGCGGCCAGCACGGGCCAATGCCCTGCTTGGCACGTCCATAAGCGCCACCGAGATGGTGGAGATGCTTGAGCGGATAGGATTTTCAGCCGAGGGAACGGGCGGAGAATCGATACTGGTTGAGGTACCCTCCTTCAGGGTTGATGTTTCCGGAGAGATTGATCTTGTCGAAGAGGTGGCCCGTCTCTATGGCTACGACAATATTCAGTCATCAACACAGATGGTGACTATTTATCCCGAGTCACGCAAACATCCTGAATTTTTTCCCGATTTTCTCCGGGGTATCATGGTCGGTCTGAATTTCAGGGAAATTCTTACCAATCCGCTTATGAAACGGGAGGAGGCCGGATTGTTCAGCGACAGACTGGTCGGGGTGCTGAATCCCATCAGTGAAGGGCTTGAAGTGCTCAGGCCCGGACTTGTGCCCGGATTACTTAAAGTTGTCAGCCATAATATCAGGCATGGCAACCGTGATCTGAAACTTTTTGAAGTTGCCAGGGGATTCAGGAGTATTTCAGAGAGCGAACGTTGTGGAGCCTCACCGCTGGATGGCTACAGCGAGCAGGAGGATCTTGTTATGGCCATGACAGGCAGCCGTTTTCCGAGAGCCTGGAATCAGTCACAGGAAAAGAGTGATTTTTATGATCTTGTGGGAGCTGTCGAGATGCTGCTTGAGAAGCTGAATTTACTTGATAAATCAGCGGTTAATATTTATAATGAAAAGACTGTCAGCATAGATGTTCTGTTGACAGCAAAAGGAAAGGCCCGCTCGTTCAGAGTGGGGGTGGTTCAGCAGGTTGATTCAGAGCTTCTGAAAAAATTTGATATTGTACAAGACGTTTATGTTGCTGAAATTGATGCGGCAGTTCTGGAATGCTGTTTCAATCCTGATGTCACGTATGAGCCGCCGTCCAGATTTCCAGTTGTTCTGAGAGATATATCGCTTATTCTGCCGCAGAGTGTTACTGTGCAGTCGCTTGTAGAGCTTGTGCGTTCAAGTGACTCCCTGGTCAGGAACGTCTCGGTTTTTGATCTGTTCGAGCGTGCCAGTGAAAATGGAGGAGAGCGCAGTGTTGCACTCTCACTTGAAATTTCCGATCACAGCGGCACGTTGCAGGAGGAGCGAATCAGTGATATTCTTTCAAAAATCGGCAGTGATGCCGAGAGTAAGCTTGGTGCGGTAATTCGACAAGTCTGATACTCTTTGTTCTATGCAAGATTTTGACGGGCAAAACATTAAGGTTGACGTCAACCTTCTTGAGAAAAATATTGATCTGCTTATAGTCCAGTTGAGTGACTGCCGTAAAGAGAATGAAGTATTACGATCTGAACTCTCCAGTCTGCAGAATATTCTCAGGTCATGCAAGTTGCCCGGAACGCTTGGTTCCACAGCCACCGCTACAGACAGTGGCGCGATACTTGATGGAGTGTTTGCCTATGCCGAAAAAGTGCAGGTAAAACAGAAGTTGGTCATGATGTTGCAGAAAATAGAGATAGAACTCAGAAACAGTCAGACCTTGTAAGTAATGAGATGGAAAAAATTGATGTTAATGTTTATGGCGACAGTTATCCGCTAAGATCCGGACGCCGGGAATTGACCGAAAAAGCCGCCCGTGCTGTCGATGGGGTGATGAGGCTTTTTGCTGAAACGGCTCCGACATTTGGATCTGCAAACCTG
>CAILXE010000317.1 GCA_903838095.1 uncultured Chlorobiaceae bacterium | reverse complement strand
GGCATTGCAATCTATAGACGATTTAAAACGCGACATTATTGAAAAGCAAAAAAGGCTAGGGTTAGATGGATCCCTATCAACAACTTAATGAACTGGTTGAACACAACAAAAAAATTGATTTAGTTGAGAAGCTTGAGTGTGAGCGATCCTTTGAACAATTCATTAAATCCGCATTTCATATTGTTGAGCCGGGTACACAGCTAACATGGGGCTGGCATTTAGAAATTTTAGCCGCTTATCTGCAAGCGTTTGTTGATGGCGGCATACCTAATAAGCGGTTAATTATTTCAATTCCACCAGGGTGCATGAAAAGTTTGACCGTGGCAGTTTTCCTTCCGGCGTTTGTTTGGATAAAGCACCCGGAAGAAAGGATATTAGGATTCAGTGCCGAACAATCGCTTGCTATCCGTGATAACTTAAAAATGAAGCAAATCATCACTAGCGAATGGTATCAATCAAAATGGCCGTTAAAGCTCGACCCGTCGCAAAATGAAAAAACCCATTTCAGCAATGAAAAGCGTGGCTTTAGACAAGGCATTGGTATCAGTGCAGCCGTGACCGGCAAGCGGGGTAATTTATTATTACTTGACGATTTAAACGATGCGAAACAAGCGTTTAGCGATGTTATACGGCAATCTGTCAATGACACGTTCGATCAATCAATTATCACCCGCGTTAATGATCCGGTAAAGTCTGGAATAATAACGATCCAGCAAAGGCTCCATGAGGACGACATCACCGGGCATCTGCTCAAAAAAGTAAAGACAAAATGGACACATCTTAGGATTCCCATGCGTTATGAGGGGATGCCAAGCTTTGATGCAGGTGCCGATATTGGCCGTCCTGATTTAATTGACCCACGCACTAAAAAAGGTGAGTTATTGTTCCCCGAACGCTTCACCGAGGAGGCTGTCCAGGGTTTAGAGGAATCATTAGGCGAATATGGCGTTTCAGGGCAGCTACAGCAGCGGCCTTCCCCATTAGGAGGTGGCATCCTCAAGCGCCATTGGTTCAGAACTTGGCCGCTAGACACCCCCATGCCCACCTGCACCCACATATTCCTATCCCTCGATACCGCTTTCAGCGAGGCCGACTCCAAAACCAGCGCCTTTTCAGCCTGCACACGCTGGGGCATATTCTGGCATGAACAGCTGCAACGCTACTGCATTATGGCGCTGGGCATGTGGTTTCAAAGATGCGGATACGACGAGCTGAGGGATATTGTCAAACAGATGGTCAAAGACCATAACCCCGATATAGTGCTGATTGAAAAAAAAGCGACCGGAATATCCCTGCTTCAAGACATGCGCCGTGCCATACCGGGACGCACACGTGCTTATTCGCCTGGACGCGGAGAGGACAAGATCAGCCGGGCGCACAGTGTTTCACCGATTTTAGAAAGTGGTCAAGTATTTATCCCCAACAAAGTTTGGGCGCTGGGCGATGGCAAGAGTAAACTGGGACTGGTGGACTATGCGGCCATGTTTCCTACGGGTGCGCCACCTACGGCAGATTTGGTCGATACTTGCACCCAGGCTTTAATCTACCTGCGCGCAGGCCATTGGAGCGGCGACCATCCCGATGACGAGGACGATTACGACAAGCCGCCACCGCCTAAAAGCGAGGAAGAAAAAGAAGATACAGTCGAGGATAGCACGCGCTATTATGGCTAACAACAAGCACGCTGCCGGGAGGCGCAAACCATGAACACCCTGACACTACCCACTGAAACCGACGACTACGCGCTGGAACAACCGGCTGACACCCCGGACATCGACAAACTGATAGAAATGGTCAGGGTCGGTGAAAGCGCAGGACTGACGGCGAATCAGATACTTGACCCGCAAGAGTTGGAGCTGTACCGCGAATTTACCGAAAACGAACGCAAGCAACCGACCGGACATTACGATAATTTGGTGGACAGTCTGCCCGATACGCTGTTGCGCCGTCTGGCGACTGAAACCATCAATCATGTGCGCTGGGATGAAGAAACCCGCGAGGACTGGAGCCGTAGGGAGTCGGAAGGCATTAGACTACTGGGCGTGAGTGATAGACGTTCTATAGCCGCTGCGTTTAAGGGCGCGTCGTGCGTCAATCATCCGTTGCTGGTGGAAGCGGTCACGCAATTCCATTCCCGCGCCTTGGCTGAAATATGGCCCCCTGAAGGCCCGGTTAAGTGCATCACTCTGGGCAACCCGTCTGAAGAATTGATCGCCCAGGCCGAGCGGGTGCAGGATTACATGAATTATCAGTACACGGAGGACATGCCCGGTGCGTTTGAAGAGGAGGACAATCTGTTATTTAGATTGCCGCTGTCCGGTTCGTGTTTCAAGAAGATTTACTACGATCCGCTGTTGGACAAGCTCTGTTCACGCCTCATCGAACCCGCTGATTTTATCGTGCCATTTTCAGCGACCGACTTGCAGACCGCACCGCGCTATACGCACCGTTACCGGGAATCGCATAACCAGGTGATGAAGAAGGTCAAGAGCGGCTATTATGCGAAGACCCGCATACTGACTGCGCCGAATAATGAGACGTGGGACTACCCTGCCGTTAAAGACGAGATAGACCATACCGAGGGGCGGCAACGGGTGGGCATGGACGATAGCCGCCATACCATCCTTGAAATGTACATTGATCTGGAGATGGAAGGCACACCGCTGGCTGATGTTGACGAGTTTGGCGAACCGACCGGCGTGGCCTTGCCCTACATTGTCTGGTGCAACCGTGACGATCAGGAGATTTTGCGTATCCAACGCAACTGGGAGCCTGACGACGAGCGGCAAACCCCTGAAATCAACTGTGTGCATTACCGCTTTATGCCGGGGCTGGGCTTTTATGGCTATGGGCTCTTGCATCTGATTGGCGGGCTTGCCAAAGCCGGTACGGGTGCGCTTAATGCTCTGCTGGATGCGGCGGCGTTCGCAAATTTGCAGGGGGGGTTTGTGAGCCGGGATGCCAGAATGAAGATGGGGGATAATTCATTGTCACCGGGGCAATGGTTAGAAGTGGATATTTCACCTGAAGAACTTAAAAACGCTTTTTTCCATGTACCCTATGAGGAACCTTCTCCGACCCTTTTCAAGCTCCTTGAATACCTGGACGAACGAGGACAAAGATTTGCAGGGACTACTGATGTGATGATGGGCGATGTTAATGTCAATAATGCGCCAGTCGGTAGCACTATGGCTGCAATCGAGCAAGGTGGTAAAGCTTTCAGTGCCATTCACCGCCGCCTGCATGTTGCACACCGCAACGAGTTCCGTATTCTGGCAAAGATGAACAGCCGGTATATTCCTGAAAACGGCTATCCATACTTTACGGCCAAGGGCGACCGGATGGTGATGGCGAGTGATTTTGATAGGCGTGTTGATGTTGTGCCGGTTAGCGACCCTTCTATTATCAGCAGCACGCAACGTATTGTGCAAGCTCAGGCAGTATTGCAAATGGCCGAGAAATTCCCTGATAAGATTGATATGAATCTGGCGCTTAAATCCATGTTACAGGCGCTCAGGATCAGTAATTACGAAGAGTTGATGAAGATTGATCCATCTATCGCCCAGATGCAAGCTCGGTTACAGCAACTGGAGCTGGATCAGAAGCAGGCTGACGTTGACAAGACCAAGGCCGAGAAAGAGGGCGTGGATGCCAATAAGACAGATGCCGTGGTTCGAGGAATGTATACTTGCATTCAAACGATTAACGCGGCCAACCCCTTATTATTGGGGGCTTATGATAGTCTTTTCAAGTCTTCTGGCGGCAAAGATTACAATGGACTGCCGCTTATAGACCCCACTTTATTAGCCAATGCAGGCACCGGACAAGCGCCTATTCCTGCCAATACCGATCCGCTTACACCCGCTAACCCTCCCTCACCGGGAATAGGTGCAGATCAGGGTATTTTAACTGCCCGTAACGACCCACAACAACCTAATATCAATATGATTAATGGCATTGAAGAACCCGTTAACCAGACGATACAATGATATAATATGCTTTCAGCTTGCGCAGCCGCAACAGGCTGGGCAAAAAGACAAGGCCGCCCCTTCTCATACCTCCCACAAGGAACCGCCGCATGAACGCCCAAATCATCAACGACGAACACAACAAGCCCATGCTGGTTGTGCTTACCATTGCCGACTACGAGGATTTATTGGAAGACCTTGAAGACTTGGCCGATATAGCTAATCGCCGGAACGAGCAAGCGATACCGTTTGCACAAGCCTTACAGGAACTGGGCTATGCCGACATACAGGACTGACATCAAGCCATCGGCACAGAAAGCCTTGGGCAAGCTGGATAAACCGATAGCTATTAGTATCATCAAAAAAATTAACGGCTTGGCTGTTGACCCCTATCCTTCAGGATTTAAAAAACTGTCAGGAATAGATAACGCTTATCGGGTTAGAACCGGAGACTATCGGGTTATCTACCGTATTTTTTCCGATGTTTTAGTGGTGGAGGTTATCAAAATCGGACTGGGAGAGCTTCAATGAGCCTCACCAACGACCCCCTGATAATAGAAATCAACAAGCGCATTGACGTTGAAATCAGCCACCTGACGGTGACGCTGGCAAGTGGGGGCATGAGCAGCTTCGACGCCTACAAGAAACAGTGCGGCATGATAGCCGGTCTGAGAAGGGCTAAAGAATTTATCGAAGACGCCATTAAACAATTCACCGACGAGGAATAGATTATGGATTTTGGAAGTGTTATCAAATTATTGAACTGCGGGCATAAATGCGCCAGAACCGGCTGGAACGGCAAGGGCATGTTTATTTTTTTAGTGGACGGGTCAACCTTCGGAGTATCAAGACCTCCGCTGGATAAGTTTTATAAGCCGGGGACGGAAATAAATTACCGGGCGCACATTGATATGTCCCATGCCAACGGCGATATAGGCGTATGGAACCCCACCAACAACGACATTCTGGCCGAAGATTGGTTTATTGTCGATTAGTAATTGATAAGCCTAGCGTTTTGTGATAGCGTAATGTTATAACATCACAACTTGATTAAAAATCATGAACTTTGAAGCTGACAATGTACCGGCAGAATTACTGCCCAAACCGGTCGGGTGGCGCATACTCATTGCGCCGATAAAAATTGAGGAACTGTCTACTGGCGGCATAGCGTTACCCGGCGGGGTCGTTAAGAACCAAGAGTTTTTCCGCAATATCGCTAAAGTTATTGCCATGGGGTCTGAGTGTTACAAACACCCCAAGTTTCAGGGTGGAATATCCCTGGATAAATGTCTGCC
>CAILXE010000316.1 GCA_903838095.1 uncultured Chlorobiaceae bacterium | reverse complement strand
CACTTTCCGATGCAGAAGCGATCAAAAATAAGGTTTAATATCTCTTCGTTAACCACCTGACCGGTGATTTCTCCCACATACTCAAGCGCTATGCGAAGTTCAAGCGCTATAAGCTCAGCGCCGGACTCTCCTTCAACCACAAGCGCCTGTGCACGATCGAGTGCATCTGACGCATTGCGGAGCGCTTCATAGTGGCGCAGACTGGTCACCAGCACACTCGATTCATGCCGCTTGTCCAATCCTTCAACCATACTGCTCATAAGATGTTTGAGCAGATCAAGACCCTCGCCAAGCGCAGCTGATATACCGCAGACCTCGCACCCGGTTTTTGAGCGAAGCTGCTGCAACCTATCAGCAGATTCGAGGGTCAAATCAATTTTATTGGCTGCCACAATCACGCTGGCTGCCGGATATTGCATACAAAATTCCCGAATCCGGGCAACTTCCTCAAGATAATTCTCAAGGCTTATGTCGAGAAGATAAAGGATCAGATCAGCCTCGGACATTTTTTTAAAACTGCGCCTGATGCCTTCAAGCTCAATCTCCTCACCTTCTTCACGCAGACCTGCCGTGTCGGTCAACCGGAACAAGCTTTTTTCATGCAAAAAAAACTCTTCAATGTAATCGCGAGTTGTCCCCGGTATATGGCTCACAATAGAGCGCTCCTCTCCAAGCAGCGCATTGAGCAACGTTGACTTTCCTGCATTCGCTCTGCCGGCTATCACCGTCGCAACACCTTCTTTCAGAATCCTTCCGTGCTGGTAAGATTCGACAAGTCGAGAAAGTTCTTCATGCAGAAAATGAAGCTCTTCCTGAAGCTGGCTTCGGCTCTGGAACTCGACCTCCTCTTCACTGAAATCAAGCTCAAGCTCCAGAAGGGCGCATGAGCACAAAAGCCGCTCGCGCATGGCATTGAGCCTCAGGGAAAGCCTCCCCTGCATCTGGTTCACTGCGGTACGAAACGCCGATTCAGATCGCGCATGGATCATCTCTCCAATTGCCTCCGCCTGTAACAGATCGATACGGCCATTAAGAAAAGCCCGCCGTGTAAACTCGCCTGGCTCAGCAAGCCTGCATCCTTCATCAAGCAGCACTTTCAGGATATGTTTTACGACAACCGGACCTCCATGACAACTGAACTCAACCATGTCTTCCATGGTAAAGGAGTTTGGCGATCGGAACACGAGGGCAACGACCTCGTCAATCAGCCCTTCGCCGTCATGAATGGTGCCAAAATGCGCCCTGAAACCTTTTGATTGTGCAAATCGGAAAGTCGGTTTGTTTTTTTTGCGGAACACCCGCTGTGCGATATCGAAAACCCCTGTGCCGCTGATACGGACAACAGCAAGAGCTCCGACACCGACAGGTGTGGCTATTGCTGCAACTGGATGCCCCTGCCCGGGCAAGATAAAGGGTGTCGTCATAGTGCGGATAGAAACGTCAACAAGGTGATTCCTGTCAGCAAGTATAAGAAATAGCCTCAAGAAAGAGTAAATTCATCATCGTTTGTGCAGAGAACAACAAATTACTATTGGCCATGCCTGAGAAAACACCGATTGAGCAATTGAAAGCAGCTATCGTCGAACAAAGAGAGAGAACCCTTACTGAACAGTTTGACCGGGTACTCAGCCTTGTCAAGGTGCTGCGTCAGGAGTGCCCGTGGGACAGGAAGCAGACGCCTGAGTCGCTGGCCCACCTGTTGCTTGAGGAGAGCTATGAACTGGTTCATGCCATTGACCAGCAGGATGAAAATGAACTGAAAAAAGAGATTGGCGACCTTTTTCTGCATCTCTGCTTTCAGGTGCTTCTTGCTCAGGAACGGGGTTCGTTCTCTTTTGTCGAGGTTTTTGATGCTCTCTGTCAAAAGCTTGTGCATCGCCATCCGCATGTCTTTGGTGACACGTTGGCCGAGACTGAGGGGGAGGTCTTGAAAAACTGGGAGACTCTCAAGCTCAGCGAAGGACGAAAAAGTTTGCTTGATGGCGTACCGACGGTCATGTCGGAGCTTTTGCGGGCCTACCGTGTACAGAAAAAAGTCTCCGGTGTCGGTTTTGACTGGCCCGACAGCGAGGGAGTTATCGACAAACTGGTTGAAGAGATCAAAGAACTGAAAGCGGCAGCAAGCAAAGAGGAACAGGAGGATGAGTTCGGTGATCTGCTTTTCAGTCTTGTTAATTACAGCCATTTTCTTGAGGTCAATCCAGAAGATTCTCTCCGTAAAGCGACCAACAAGTTCATTGGCCGTTTTCGCAGGATTGAAGAACACGTTGAGGCGTCTGGCCGCAAATGGAATGCGTACACTGCTGAAGAGCTTGACGTGTTATGGACGATCGCAAAACAGGGGGAAAGCCAAGAATCCGGCCCGGCCATTAAGTAGCCGGGCCGGAGTTCATCGCTTGTTTCAGGACTCCAGAATCTTCAGGATTCCACGAAGAGGAATTCCTGCCCATTCAGGACGGTTGTTCAGCTCATAGTTAAGCTCATAAATGGCCTTGTTCATGAGGTAACCCCGCATCAGATGCTCACGCTGTTTTGCATCTTCCGGCACAATATCGCCACCTTTGGTCTTTTCGAAATAACTGTCGATAAAGTGCTGGCCTACATAATAGCTCCATCGATCTGCCCAGGGTTCGAGTGCCACTCTGTCTTCCGGACGAAGCGTTGCCTCAATGTGACGCAATACGCTGAAAGCTGCATAGTCAAACGAGCGAAGCATTCCGGAAATATCCCGGAAAACCGATCGCTTAATCTTGCGCTCTGAAATCGGACGTGCAGGCTCACCTTCAAAATCAATGACCACAAAGTCTTTGCCGGTAAAGAGCACCTGACCGAGGTGATAATCGCCGTGTATCCTGATTTTGAAGGTATCAATTTTTTCAAGCCTTATAGGATCAAACTGTTGCAGTACCTGCTTCTGCTTCTGTACAAAAAGAGAGGCCAGTTGCTTTTGTTCGGCAGGCATTTTCGGCATTATTTCTTTGATAAGAAGAACCGCACGTTTGACCTGTTCGCACATTGCCTGATAAATTGAACGCTGATAGAGTGTCGTAAACGCTTCCGGTGCAAATGCGGGATCATCAACAAGTGATGCAAGTGAAAGATGCATTTCGGCAGTACGCTCAGCCAGTTTTTCAATCATCCCAAGATAGATGCCTCCAATGAATTCCTGCATGATTTCAGGAAGCTGTACAGGATCTCCGCTCAATCCCGGCAGAGGTGGCAACGCGACGATGCCGGTATGAATTTTTGACAGAACCCTCTCATAGTACTGATTTGCCTGAGCGAGTGAAAGCTGCCATGCGTCTCCTTCATTTTTGACAAAATTCTGCAGAATACCAAGCGAGTATCGCGCGGTGCGACTCTGCTCATAATTCAGTGAACCGAGAAAACTCGGCAGGTTTTTAAATGAAGTGTGGTCACTCAGGGCGCTGCACATTTCAACCTCCGGCGATACTCCAACTTCAATACGGCGGTAGAGTTTCAGGCAGAGATCGTTATGGAACCTGATGGATGTATTGGTCTGTTCAACACCCATCAGTGAGGGCTCCGGCCCTTTGCCGGCATATTTCTCGCTGAGTGTATCAAGTTTAAGCGACTTCTGGCCATTAACAAGACCCGCCTTACCCTGCCAACTCTCTTTTTCCGTAACAATCTGATAAAGATGATTCAGGAACTGACTGTCGAACGTGGCATCGCAGAGATATCCCTCTTCATCACCGACAACCACTCTTGCGATTACTCTTCTGCAGAAATTGTCGTCCGTCGGGCTGACTGCCGACAATGAGGAAAAACAGACCGGGAGTTGGTACAGATCATTTTCGCCGCTTGAGTAACGCACTTCCGTCACCAGAAGTTTGGCTTTTGGCATGGCTGTGACCGCAATGGTGTCGTTGATTGAGATGCGCATGATCGTGCGCGCCTTGCCTCCAAACCAGCGGCTTGCGTTGTAATACTGTGGCAGAATCTCGGTTTCGAGAAGCTCCCTGCTTTTTCCGGCAAAGAGACCTGGCCAGCGAGAGACCGAGATACAGGATTTTTCCAGAGAGGTGCGCGTATCAGGCTCTTGCGTATCTTTGACCAGCTTCAGCCAGAAATAACCATAAGAGCCGAGAGCCACCATGTAGGGATGTTTCCTGATTTTCGGGAAACGATTGAGGCTGAAGACCTCTTCAGGAATGAAACCGTCAAATCGGGAAAGATCAATGGTTACTGCCTGTGCATTTTTTGAAAGATTAATGATGGAGAGGATGGTTTCATCCTCAAACTGCCGGATAAACATCAGGACTTTTGGGTTGCCCGCTTCCAGAAACTCGATAGTTCCGCGACTGAGTGATTTGTAGCGATGAGCGGTAGAAATAGCATGGCGCATCCACCAGAGCAGGGAGTTGACATTGCTCTCCTGCACCTCAACGTTGACCGCCTCATAGTGGTACTCGGGATCAATAATAACTGGCAACTGAAGCCGTTGTGGATTGGCGCGTGAAAAGCCGGCATTGCGGTCGGAGTTCCACTGCATGGGAGTACGAACGCCGTCACGATCACCAAGATAGTAGTTGTCACCCATACCAATCTCGTCACCATAATAGAGTACCGGTGTACCGGGAAGAGAGAGCAGCATAATGTTCATCAGCTCAATTTTACGACGGTCGTTGGACATGAGCGGCGCAAGACGACGGCGAATACCAAGATTGATGCGTGCTTTTGGATCGTTTGCATAAACACGGCGCATGTAGTCGCGCTCTTCGTCTGTAACCATTTCGAGGGTCAGTTCATCATGGTTGCGCAGAAAAGAGGCCCATTGGCAGCTCTCCGGAATTTCGGGAGTCTGTTCGAGAATATCAAGAATCGGGAAGCGGTCTTCTGTTGCCAGCGCCATGTACATGCGCGGCATCAGAGGGAAATGGAAGTTCATGTGACACAAATCTCCTGTACCAAAATAGGCGGCAGAGTCTTCAGGCCACTGATTGGCTTCGGCAAGAAGCATGCGATTGGGATAGTGCTCATCAACATAGGCCCGAAGCGCTCTCAGATAATCGTACGTCTGGGGAAGATTTTCACAGTTGGTGCCCTCTTCTTCATAAAGGTATGGCACGGCGTCAAGTCGCAGGCCATCTACACCCATGCCAAGCCAGAAATCGAGCACATCACGAAGCGCCTGATGCACCGCAGGATTTTCAAAGTTCAGGTCAGGCTGGTGGTGATAAAAACGATGCCAGAAATATTGACCGGCCACAGGATCATAGGTCCAGTTGGAAGCTTCAAAATCCTGGAAAATAATGCGTGTCTCCGAATATTTTTCGGGGGTGTCGCTCCAGACATAGAAATTTCGCTCGGGTGATCCTGCCGGCGCTTTCCGGGCGCGCTGAAACCATTCATGCTGGTCAGAAGTGTGGTTGACAACAAGCTCGGTAATAACTTTCAGGCCAAGGGAGTGTGCCTCCTCAAGAAACTGCCTGAAATCTTCCATGGTACCATAGTCAGGATTGACGCTCATATAGTCGGCGATATCATAGCCGTCATCACGCAGGGGTGATGGATAAAAAGGAAGCAGCCATATCGCGGTAACTCCAAGGCTTTGCAAATAGCCAAGCTTCTGGCGCAATCCCTCAAAATCGCCTACACCATCATTGTTGCTGTCAAAAAATGTCTTGACGTGCGCTTCATAAATGATAGCATCTTTGTACCAGAGCGGTTCAGGTTGATACATGTTGAGTTCGTTAAAGTATAAAAGTGACTGTTTATGAGATCAATTGTTCAGACAAGTGTTACCCTGAAAATATGTGCCGGCATCACTCTTGGGTTTATCTCCACAAAATTCCATTCACCGTTCCAATTATAGTGATTACCGGTGAGCAGGTCTTCAACCCTGAACTGGTGCAGATGCGAAAGAGCAAAGAGTTCAAGAGGAAAGCGCAGCCATCCGCTTTGTGTACGAGACTGATCAAGATTGACGACAGTAAGAATAATATTGCTCGCATCATCCGACTGTTTGACATACGCCATCAGTTTGTCGTGCTCATGACCGGGTGAAGCATCGATATGCACAAAGGTGATATTGTTGGTCTGCTGGAGGGCGGCATTCTCCTTTCTGATACGGTTGATGCGGGTAATCTCAGCACGGATATTACCGGGTCGATCGAGATCCCAGGCTTTGATCTCGTATTTCTCGGAATTGAGGTACTCCTCTTTTCCTTCTGCCACCGGGAGATGCTCGCAAAGTTCGTAGGCAGGGCCGTACATGCCGTAGTTTGAAGAGAGGGTTGATGCCAGCACCAGCCGGATAATGAACTTTTCCCGCTCGCCTTTCTGAAGTTCTTCATGAAGAATATCAGGAGTGTTCGGCCAGAAATTAGCCCGCATAAAATGTTTGAGCGATGATGTTGTCAGCTCGGTGACATACTCCTGAAGGTCATGTTTGGTGTTGCGCCAGGTGAAGTAGCTGTAGGACTGACTGTAGCCAATCTTTGCAAGGCGGGCCATCAATTTCGGACGGGTAAATGCTTCAGCAAGAAAGACAGTGTCTGGATGCTCCTCCTTTATTGAGGCGATTGCCCACTCCCAGAACGAAAAGGCTTTGGTATGAGGGTTATCAACACGGAAAATTTTAACGCCCTTGCTGATCCAGAACAGGAAGATACTTTTCAACTCAATCCAGAGATTCTGCCAGTCGTCAGACTCAAAGTTGATGGGAAGAATATCCTCATATCGCTTGGGCGGGTTTTCAGCAAACTGTACCGTTCCATCAGGACGCCAGGTAAACCACTGCGGGTATTCCTGGACGTATGGGTGATCGGGTGAACATTGAAAGGCGATATCAAGAGCCACGGAAATCCCCGTCTCTTCAGCCGCACAAACAAATGCTGCAAAATCTTCAATGGTGCCAAGCTCTGGATGAACAGCCTTGTGACCTCCATCACTGTTGCCAATAGCCCAGCAACTGCCTGGCTCACCGGGAGTCACAACAAGCGCATTGTTTTTGCCTTTTCGCTTGGTATAGCCGATTGGATGAATTGGCGGCAAATAAATAACATCAAATCCCATTCCGGCAATCATCGGCAGAAGACGACGACAATCGTTGAACGTGCCATGTTTGTCAGGCTTTTCAGCCCATGACCGGGGAAAAAATTCATACCACGCACTGCAACCGGCTTTTTTCTGTTCAACGGTCAGTCGAAGCACTTTCTCGTAGGTTGTCCTGCACGTCATATCAGGATTGCGATCCATGAGTACGCTGAGCTGCTTATCAAGCGCTGCCGTTGTTGCGTCAAGTAACTCTTCCTCGTTGAGTTGTTCAGCAAAATGAGCAAGTTCTACCGAGTCCGCTTTTCCTGCCCTGTTCGCACCTTTCACAACAAGAAGAGCGCCAATCTGAAGATCAAGCGAAACATCCTGCCCCGCATCAATTTTTTTGATCAAGCCCTTTTTCCATGTCTGAAAATGGTCAACCTGCGCCTCAAGCGTGTATTCGTATTGTCCGGGAAGCCCAACCGTGAACGATCCTTTCCAGCGATCATTACCCAAACACTCCATCGGGGTGCGTTGCCACGTTGTGCTTCCGGCACGCCGGAAACAGAGCCCCGCTGTAATCGTGTCGGCACCGTCGACAAAAATATCAGCTTCAACCTCAACACGTTTACCCTCCACCCCTTTTGCAGAATACTTGCCCCCGTCAAGTTCAGGTGAAACATTTTCAATGACCACTCGTTGACGTCCATCAAATGGTTGATGGTCAAACGTGGGAAGGATATGCTGGAATGAATTATTCATCTTCAAATTTCTTGTTAATGTCAGGGGGATCCCGGGCATAAAGCAGCCACTTTTGCTCATCAGCTCCGGTCTGCTTTCTGTTTTATTGACAGAGAGGAAAATATGAAAACTCCTTTACTTTTTTGCGTGGATACTCTTCATATTTCATTGAGAGAGTTAAATATTAAATCTCTGGAGCTGTTTTTGATTTCTCCTGAAAAAAATTGTTCTTTTACGTGGTGTCCTTTACAAGAAATCTATACAGATAACACAATGTTTGAACCACAAAAAGAAAGACTGCAGGAGATTCATCGTCGCCTCGAACAGT
>CAILXE010000315.1 GCA_903838095.1 uncultured Chlorobiaceae bacterium | reverse complement strand
TAAATGATAACTCTGGTCTGCAACTGGCTTTCCGTCAAGTCTCTCGACAACATAAAAATTCCCCTTGTTAAAAGCTCAATAATCCAAACAGGCACCAACTCTGCGGAAGAGAAAAAATAGCGTCATACAAGTTACGATTTTTCCTCTGCCTTAAGAAAAACAAGTTAATAAAACTTTATAAGAACGTCGTCAACAACTCTTTTGGGGACGTGGTGAATCCCGTTCACATCCCTGAAGTAACGAACAGAATCCTGAACTGACATCTGGTCAATAACGACGGTCTCTACGGGCTTTCCAAGCGCAATAACCATAAGAAGTGAAAATCCCTCCGGAATTTTCAGTAATTCAATGATTTTTTTTCGATCAAGGTTGGCGATGATGCATCCGCCGAGACCGGACTCTGTTGCACCAAGAAGAATCGTCTGGGCAGCAATTCCGCTGTCACAGGCAAAATCATGGCTTATCCCGGAATCACCAAGCATGACAATATAAGCCTGCGGCCGCTCATCCTTGTCCGGGCCTGACCAGTCAGCAAGATAGCCTGCCCATGAGAGGCTTGGATACAGAGCGGCTGCAACCACAGGATCACAGACCGTAATATACTTCAGTGGCTGAAGGTTTCTGGCTGAAGGGACATAACAGACAAGCTCAACAAGTTCCCGAACAGTATCTTCTGTAACCGGACAGTCGCTGGCAAATCTCCGGTAACTCCGGCATTTCGTCACAAGATCCCTGAATTCCATCAGCATAAAGGTTCAGATTTTTTCCGCCCAGGCGGCTGCCGTGTATTTCGGAAGCTCTTCCCAATGACCGCAGCCAATCCATTCCGCAATATAGTCCACTGTTCGGGCATAACGCAATGGCTCCCTGCCGGGCTTCTGAAGCCAGTCGGCCAAAACAGATCCATCAAGACTGTCCATTGCCATTCCATACCCGAGCTCTACCATTCCGAGTGCATTGGATTGCTGTTCTATCTGGCCATCAAGAGGCCGAAGCAACAGTTTTTTACCAAGATGCAGCGCCTCACCGGGAAGCTCAAACCCTGCATTGCATACAACGCCGTTACACTCCATGAGATCGCCAAGGAAGCCTTCACGAGAATAAGGCCTGAAATGCAAATGGTTATCATCATGAGCTTCCGATACCTTTCCATAGATATAAAACTCAAATCCGGTAAACGGATTGAGAAAGAGCGATATATCCTCCGCCTCTTCAAAGGGGAGATAAACAAGAACTTTCTCCTTGACGACAGTCACCGTATTTCGGGCATACAACGTTTCGGGAATAACCGGCGGAAAAATCGGCTGATTAAAATGATTCCAGTGAAGTCCGGCATTGTATCGGGCAGGCGCAAAATTCAGCAAGGCGTATTTTTCAAATATCGTCCCCCGGGATATGGGGATGTCGTACTGAAAAGCGTACTGATGGCCAAACCCCATTGAGGGTATATTTTTCAGTTTTGCCGCCATGGAGGTAATCGGCTCAAAATCCGTGATAATCAAATCGGTCCCATCAGTATCAAGCATCACGATATCCGACAGCAAACTGATCAAGTCGAGCCTGAACATGGTATCAACATAGTTCAGCTTTCCCTTGTAGGTAACCAGCGTCATTCCCTTCATCACCCGATAAGGCTCAAAAATTTCTATCTCCTTCAGCTCCTCTTCTTTTCTCCCGCTGATGATAACCTCAACGTCATGACCATCCGACTTGAGTTTCCTGACAAGCTCACGACTTCGACTGATATGGCCATTCCCTGTCCCCTGGACTCCAAAAAGTATCTTCATAGCTGAACGTTATTGAGTGTACTTATTTCGGCTGAATTTTCAGATTGGCATACTGAACCATGAGCGTCTTTTCGCCCGCATGACGAAATGTTATTTTAACTTTTTGCTTTGCCCCGCTTCCCTGAACATCAAGCACAACACCAGGACCAAAAAGTGCGTGATGCACCATCGTTCCCTCACGAAGTGCCGACCGGGAAGAGCCTGATTTCGCTTCTGTAACCTGGGCGTTTGTTACTGGCGCCATCGACTTCTGCTGAGAACCCCTTGATGAAAAAGAGGAACCGGATTGTCGATTCTCCTTTGCTTTTCTATCAGAAAGAAATATTTCCCCCTCCGTCTGAATGATCGAAGAATCAATCTCGCTGATAAACATTGATGGAAGAGAGTGATGCAACTGACCATACTGATATCGACTCTGGGCCCAGGAAATAAAGATTTTCTCCTGCGCTCTCGTCATCGCAACATAAAAATGCCGGCGCTCCTCCTCAAGCTCTTCAGGCTCATAGCAGTGCAGCGGAAAAAGCCTCTCCTCAAGACCGGTAATAAAAACCACAGGGAACTCCAGCCCCTTGGCCGCATGCACCGTCATCAATGAGACATAATTATCCGAATCCTGCGTCTCTTCATAGTCAGATGCAAGTGAGATATTCTCCAGAAAATCACCAAGCGAACCGCCGTCCGGGTTATGGTCAGAAAAATCTCTTGCCATGGAGAGCAGCTCCTGAAGATTTTCATGACGCGCCAGCGATTCAGGAGTATTTTCTGCCTGCAACAATAACGGAATAGAGGTCAGGTTGAATAACTCAGTCAGCACTTCGTAGACCGTCCCATTCTCCGCAAGAAGCTTGAGCGCCTCAATGACTGCGCTGAAAGAGCTCAGGGCATTGACCAGACGCGCCGGAAAGCCTCCCTCTTCAGAGCATCTGATCGCATCGTAAAGATTAATTCCCCGATCTTCAGCAAACTCCTTCAGTTTATGAATACTGACATCACCGATTTTACGGGGCGGGAAATTGATAATTCGTATCAGTGATTCGCTGTCACGCTCATTGAGAATAAACCGAAGATACGCGACAGCATCCTTGATCTCCTTGCGCTTGTAGAACGAGACACTTCCGAACAGTCTGTAGGGAATCTTGTTCTGACGCATAACATCTTCAACGACCCTCGACTGAGCATTGGTTCGATAAAAAACAGCAAAGCTTTTGAACTCCCTGCCCTCCTTTTTCTGCAAGAGACGTATCTGCTCTCCCACCCGTTCAGCCTCATTCCGCTCGTTGTAGGCCTCAATCAGCGTCAGAGGCTCGCCATCATCACGATGCGAAATCAGCTCTTTTTTTATCTGCCTGAGATTACGGCCAATGACACTGTTTGCCGCCTTGAGAATATTTCCCGTACTCCGATAATTTTCGACAAGCTTGAACGTCAGCGCATCATGATAGTCGTCCTGAAAGTTCAGAATATTGGAGATATCGGCGCCGCGCCAGGAGTAAATCGACTGGGCATCATCACCCACAACAAAAATATTGCGGTGCTTTGCGCCAAGCATTTTAGCCACAAGATACTGCGCCCGATTGGTATCCTGATACTCATCGATCATAATATAACGGAAAGCCTCCTGCAGCTCTCTGAGCACCTCCGGGTGCGCGTTAAAAAGCTCAATCGGCTTGATCAGCAGATCATCAAAATCAAGGGCGTTGTTCTCCTTCAGTTTCCGTGTATACAGCTCATAGATCTGTGATGCCTTCTGCTGGTTATAATCACTTGCATTACGGTGAAACTCGGCGGGCAGAATAAAGCTGTTTTTAGCCCTGCTTATCATCCCCTGCACCGTATTGACGGGCACCGACTCAACAGAGATATTGAGTTCCGTCATTGATTGCCGTATCAGACTTTTACTGTCATCCGTATCAAAGATTGAAAAGTTCCGGTTATAGCCAATCAGGTCGATGTAGTTCCGAAGAAGACGGGCAAAAAT
>CAILXE010000314.1 GCA_903838095.1 uncultured Chlorobiaceae bacterium | reverse complement strand
AGAACCGTTTTCAATCGGAAGTTCATAGCTTTTTCCAGTTCGATTATCAGTAACGGTCAGAGAATTTCTGGAGTCTGTATCGGTCATAATGGTAACTGTCTTGATTGTTAATGTTGAAAACACGTTGTTCCTTAGAAAATAAATTTATAAGGGCAAATTTATAAAAATCCAGTGAAATACTTTAAGCAAAAAGATGAAGAAAAGAAATGAAAAATACTTTTTGGATATTATAAGCTTGCTCCTTACCTTAACCACACTCTTAATGGAGCTGTAGCTCAGTTTGGTTAGAGCGCCTGCCTGTCACGCAGGAGGTCGCGGGTTCGAGCCCCGTCAGCTCCGCATAAAAAAGCCTTTCCTTGACAAGGGAAAGGCTTTTTTTATTGGCAACCTTCGGAGAAACTGACGGAGCTTCTGCCACTACAGGTCAACTTTTTTTCCGTTTGTCGCGAACGTAGATGGCTTTTGACTGCCCTTCGCCAATTTGGCGCTCTTCGAAATCGAAAAGTTTAGTAGCCGCCAGCAACTCCCCCAGCCTGATGTAACCATAATTACGGGGATCAAATTCGGAAGACTGTTTGGCAATATTACTCCCTGTCGTCGCAAGATGCGCCCAGCCACTTTCATCTGAAGATGCCTCCACTGCGTTCCGCAACAACCGGACAAGACGGGTATCCTGTTTGAGCTCCGCCATTGTTTTTTTTGCAATCGGCTCATTTTCATTGATTTTGGCCCGCAGAACCTCAATGTAGATAAACTTGTCACATGCTGACACAAATGCCGCAGGAGTCTTTTTCTCTCCAAAACCGTAGACAAACAACCCCGATTCCCTGATGCGTGAGGCAAGTTTCGTAAAGTCACTGTCGCTTGAAACGATACAGAAACCATGAAATTTTCCGGTATACAACAGATCCATTGCATCAATAATCATGGCGCTGTCGGTAGCATTTTTTCCTTTTGTGTAACCAAACTGCTGTATCGGCTGAATGGAATGCTCCAGCAACACATCCTTCCAGCTTCTCAGAGCAGTTGAGGTCCAGTCGCCATAAATTCTTTTGACACTGGATGTTCCATACTTTGCAACCTCAGCAAGAAGTCCCTCAATAATGGTCGCCTGTGTATTGTCGGCGTCTATAAGAACAGCAAGACGCTCCGTTTTTTCCACTGCCATGACACATTCCGTTTTGTTGATATACCTCTCAAAAGAAAGCCCAAACGCTCAATCCTGAACCGTGAACCCTTGTTGCTCGATAACGAATCTGATAGATTCCTTTCCTGTCATTTCAGGATCATAGGCAACGGTCACAAGACCATCACGACAAGAAGCCTCAGCCAGAGTTACCCCGTCCAGCTCTTCAAGAGCCTCTTTGACAAGCAGTTCACAACTGCTGCATCTCATGCCGCTTACCCGAAATTCATGTTTCATGACTTTTGACATAACACCTTTATTGGTTCAATTCGAAGACACAACTCCTTTCCGTGCAGAAAACAGATCAACCCTCAAAGAAAATAAAGTTACGTACACTGAAGACCATTCGGAAATATTTCAGTTAAATCGGGTGAGTATTTAATCAAGATTGGCAGATAATACCGGGAGTGTTTATATTAAAATACTATGAATCATTCTATACCACATTCAAGAACCGGTTGGCAGAGCTTTCTTGCGCTCATCCTGATCGCCGGGCTGGGGTTCCTCAGTTCATGCAACAGCAAGCCTGATGAGATAAACAGCCTCCAACAACAGGTCTGGAAAAGCCCTGGAGATACCAAAGCATACATGATGCTTGGCAACGCTTATGCACAGAGCCAACGCTACAACGAGGCCTCCCAGGCGTTCAAAAGCGCACTTGCCATCAATCCTGAACTTGACGATGCCCGTCACGCCCTTGGCGCCGTCGCTTTCCGTCAGAAAAAATACACCGAAGCACTGCCATTTTTTCAGCAGAATCTTGAACGTTCCCCAAAAGACTCCCTGAGACTTTACGATCTGGGCAATGTCTATATGCAACTGAAACAGTTTGACAAAGCAGCCAAACTTTACAATGAGGCGATTGACAACAGCGAATCATTTATTGAGGCCCACTACAATCTTGCGGTCTGTTACAGCCACACCGGGCGCAAGACGGAAGCCGAGGCTATTTATAAATGGCTTCTTGATAAAAACAATTATCTTGCCGTCTCTCTGCAAAAACATATCAACAATGAGGCACGGTGATTAACGGAATTGAACCACTGACCATAGAAATGGCGGTTTCGTGCCTTCGATCCGCAATAAACCTGTACCGGAAGGGACGTCCATCAACCGACCAGGGCCATCAGGCCAAGCTTGTTACGTTCAGTCAACAGGTTCAACCAACAGACATTGCCGGATGGCTCAGCTCGCAGACGGTCTATCCCCGGCTTTTCTGGATGAACAGGGAACAGGATTTTTCAGTCGGAGGTATTGGAATTGCTGACACCATAGCATTTGAGGGATCTGGAAACAACAGCGAAAGTTTCAGAAAATTCGGGCTTTCCGTTGCCGGAAAAAAGCCCGGCACCCGTTATTTCGGCGGATTCCGTTTCAACAACAGCGAACAACAGGATGCTGTCTGGGAAAAGTTTTCTTCATTTTCCTTTGTGCTGCCACTTGTCCAGTTATCATTAGAAAACAGGACATTCACTCTTTCATGCCACCTCCGGCTTGAACCTGGTGATCATCTCCATGCAAAAGTCAGCGAGATAACTGATATTCTCGACCAACTCGTGGTCAGTACTGATCAGTCTGCAATCAAACTGCCTGAACTCCGGAACATCTCCTATAACCCGGATGAAAAAAGCTGGATTGAACAGTGCCAGAAGGCCATCCGGACGTTTGAGACTGATGAGATGGACAAGATCATGCTTGCGCGTCAGACGGTGCTTGAATTCAGCGACAGTTTTTCACCACTCTTTTTCTTGCTGAATTACCCCTATCCCCAGAATGCTATCTACAGGTTCTACTTTGAACCTGCCGAAAACCATGCGTTTTTCAGCTTTTCTCCCGAACGTCTGTACCGGAGAGAAGGCAACATGTTGCTCACAGAAGCACTTGCCGGAACCTGTTCAAAAGAGAGCATCAACGGAGATGATAATAACGCCTCCGAAACGCTTCTGAATTCAGAAAAAGATATCCGGGAACACAATTTTGTCCGGGAGATGATCTACAATGAGTTGCTCAAGATATGCAGCGATATTGATATGGATGACAAGGTACAGGTTCTGCAACTGCACCGCCTTGCGCATCTCTATACCCGTTGTACCGCAACACTGAAACCTGAGTTTGAGCATGACAACGATGTGCTGAGCCTTCTTCACCCGACTCCTGCGGTCGGTGGCGTTCCGAAAGCTCCGGCAATGGAGCATATTATGGAGCTGGAACCATTCAGCCGTGGCTGGTATGCCGCTCCTGT
>CAILXE010000313.1 GCA_903838095.1 uncultured Chlorobiaceae bacterium | reverse complement strand
TCATGCGATATTTGAGCCACGACTGCACAACTCTAAGCCCGGAAACCTCAAAGGTAAAGACCTCGGGCGAAACAGGGGCAAACTCGCCATTGCCAACATGGAGTGTTTGGGTTGCATCGTTGAAGGCAAACCGCTCCGGGTAGCCCTCCTTATGGCCCGGAACGGCTTTAACGCATTTGGCCAATCCACATTCAACGAGCCCAGCCTGCTTGCCAGAGGGCACAAAGCGTTCACCATAGGTATGCAGCCAAAGCAGACGAGATCCAACATTGCGAAGTTGCTCAAAAAGCCTACCATCTTTGGTGATTGGCACACGCAGTTCACGTGTTTCAAGCTCTTTTGAGAACCGCCCGGTAAAAGCCGGTTGCGCCAAAACACCATAAAGGTAAGCCACAACATCTTCAGGTGTTACGACACGATGACAAACCTCGCCCAACATCTCAAGAAGAGCAGGCACCATGTTTGGCTGCGTTGCATCAGCAGAACGGTAAAGAGGAATGACAGCTTTCGCACCATAGGAACCACGAAAATAATCCATATCAGGAATCAACGATGAAGAGGTGAGCGCTGGCCCAATCCCCAAACCTTGCGAAAACAGGCTTGAGAGATAAACCTGCTTATCGCTATGAACATGCCAAAGGTCGGGACGAGGTCGAGACATTAATCGACCATCCGCAATGATGTATTGACGATCAAAAGAGCGATAAGCATATCTCACAACTACAGGTATCGGTGCATCTGTGGAAAGTTTTGAAATTGGTGTTGTATCGCAATGATCAACTAAAATAACCCGATAAGTGCCAGAAACTTCACGGTCGCCCGTTCCCCTAAATGCTGCTGAACGATCGCTGGCGGTTAACAGACTCCGCCAACGTTTTGCCAATATTTCACGGTCAGCCCCGATAGGCCAAGTTCGTTTTAATTGAACCCCTGAATGTTGCCACGGCATAAGATCAGTCAACAGCGGCCAAGCTACATAATCACTATTTCCCAATGGTCGAAAAGGCGCCTGCCAATCTTCGGGGCATACCTGCCACTGAACCTGCTCCAAACGCTCAAGAGCATCCAGAATGCGCAATTTCTCATCACGCTCGCCCTCAATACTGGCATAGTAAATCGTAGCTGGTTTCTCTTTCGCTCCTCTCTTTGAGCGGAAGGCAATGGCAATCGCAACCGGGGTCTGGATGGCAAAAACGTTATCACTCTTGCGGGTTCCGCGCCCTTCGCCGCCAAGGTCAAGAATCCAGACCTCGTCGCAATGGCGGCGAACATACTCGCGCATTCCGCTGAAGGCAACGCCATCAATAAAACTGGATGCGGTAATAAAGCTGACAATGCCCGGCCCTTCAGAGAGTTCGTTCTCAAAAACCTTCCATAACGCCCAGCGCCAAAAATAGACGTAAAGATTATAGCAGTTCTTGAGGTGGCCGCCATGCCCCGCCGCCACCACCGGATCAAGAAATGATGACAAAATTGGTTTCTCTTTTTCTCTGCTCTCATCACCCCATCGAACCCAGCCACCGGTACGAGCCTTGTTGATATCCGTCGCCGCTTCGTGCCGGTCGTAGGGCGGATTGCCCAAACAGACAATCACCGGAACATTATTCTTGACGTGAAGCGCTTTGGTGTGCTGCTCTGCCACCAGTTTCATTAAAAAAGAGACTTGTGGCGGTGCGGCATGTGGGCTTTCAAGCGTATCGGTTAAATAGATATGCGTGCCATCTGTGGGCAACTGAGCGCCCCGGTTGCGCAACGCACCGCTGACACGCAGTTCACTCACGGCATAGGGGCCAACCATAATCTCGAAACCGTAGAGATTGTTTGCCAGTGTGGTTGCAAAACCCGCAACCGCTCCCGCTCCATACTCTTTTTCAAAACGCTGAAGGGCATGTTCAATAACTCCAAGAAGATAGGTGCCTGTTCCGGTTGCCGGGTCAAGCGTAACAACGCTGCTATCGGCAAAGCCCAGCGGTTTGCCGAGGCGATTGACCAGCAAATCGTCAATCAACCGTACCTGGGCGTGAACCACTTCCACCGGCGTATAGTAAGCACCTGCATCCTTGCGCAGTTTGGCATCGTAAACGGCAAGGAAATCCTCGTAAAAGTAGAGCCAGGGAGCTTCTTTGGCCGATAACGTAAAGATCGGAACGGCGGCAATAACGCGCAGAAGCAGGTCAAGAGAGGCCGCCATTTCAGCGCGGACATCCCGATCCGTAAGCACCTGAAGCGCACGGGAAAGCAAACTGTGCTGCGCCGCAAGAGCCTGCTCTGCACTGTCGAGCGTGAGAGGGTCTGCGCCTTCACTCCGGCCAAGCAGCAACGCAAAAGCCACTGTTTGCGCGTAGGAATCCGCAAATTGACTGTCGGACGCATCAGGAAAAAGCAGTTGCCGCCACTCTTTGGCAACATCAACAAGCGGTGACTGGGGATTTTTCAGGGCATCGGTTACATCATCACGCAGCATCCGGCAAAGAGGAGCCAAAAGAGCCGCAAACAATTTAAGGTCAATCTTGCCTTTTTTATCGGCAGGAATGATTGGTTCCCAGTTAAGGAAATCCCGTAAAAGAACCATCAAGGCATCGGCATCGTCAGGCGTTGCCGCTTTCCGGCCATCAGTCGAAACGTCGCCTGAAATACGAACAACTTTACGAACAAGGTCACCATTTCGATAGAGCGCCCATTCATTTCCGTCAGTGTAAAGAATATTTGGAACCGCTTTAAAGCGATTGAACTGATCGCGATTATGCCCCTTGAATCGAGAAGCAATTGCACCAACACCAGGAGCTTTAAGCTCAACGTAACCGACAAGTCCCTGATTGAGATGTACCGCATAATCTGGCCGGCCAAGACGATCGGGAAGCGGTGTTTCGCCAGTACAAACCAGGTTCCGCACAAAAAAAGCAGCCACGCCATTCATAAAGTTTTCAAAAGGCGCACGCACCTGATCTTCAGGCTCACCAAGCGTCAGTTGCGACATTTTCGCCGTCACTGCTGCTGCAAAATCTTGAAGAATAGTATAGACCGGGGTGATCTTGTTCATGGAGGAGATTCTCCAACTCTGAAAAGGTGAATGTGAAACGACACACACGTATCACTAATTGTATGTTTTAGTATAGGGAATTGTTCCTCGAAGAAGAAAAAATGATCAAACCATTCAGGGGTGATAATTCCTGACTTTTTTACATCAAAGTGAGGGCTTTTTCGTATGTTGCTGCATTGCTCTTTTATGCTGTATCGTATCTCATCTTGAGAAAAAAATCACAACTCGTTGTTAAGGGTAGCAATCCCATGATTATCAAGCAACTTTCGGTGTTTCTCGAAAACAGGACTGACCGTTTTCCTTGCAGCCAACGGCATCAACATTTCAGCATTCGACAACGTCCTTGATCGCAAGTAAAAGTTAACAGTACCACGTGCATGCTTATTACCTGAAGGAGAACAAACAGCATGGAAAAAATTGAATTCCCCTTGTCAAAGTTTACTTTTGCGCAAAAGTTTAATTTGCTTGAGACAATTTTGGGTGATTTCTCAAAGAATGACGAGGCATTTGAGTCGCCGGTATGGCATGAGAAGATTCTTAACGAGCGGAGAGAGACCTTTGCTGCCGTTACGGCGCAATACTCCGACTGGTCAGAAGCCAAAGAACGCATAAAAAGAAATCTATCCTGCAGTTGAGGATTCTCTATTCTCTCTCTTTGGAGAATAATTCTCGCTTATTTTTTGCAATCATACATCGTACATTGTTTGGGTATTATCGTCTCATTTCCAGACGTTTTCCTTTTACAGCTTATGACGAATGTTTGAAAACATGATTTTGGTGGTTGCTACACTTCATTGCAACCGAAATCCTCTCTGGATAAAAACAAGATTGCGTGGCTGACGACTATGAAAAAAAAGTGAACACTGAAAATCACAACATACCATGATTATCAAGCAACTCTCGGTTTTTCTCGAAAACAGGACTGGCCGGCTGACCGAACTGACTGGTATTCTTGCCGCCAATGACATCAATATCTCGGCATTCAGCATTGCCGATACTGCCGACTACGGTATTCTGCGCATGATTGTCGGTCGACCTGATGCAGCGGCTGACATATTGCGCAAGGCGGGATTTACCGTCAAAATCACTGATGTGGTCGGGATGATTATCCCCCACAGACCCGGCGGACTGCACAAGGCGCTGCAGCTCATTTCCGACAATAACGTCGCCATTGACTACATGTACGCTTTTGCCTCAGGAGAATGCAAAGCCACGGTGGTTATCAGGGCGGAATCGTTGCAGAAACT
>CAILXE010000312.1 GCA_903838095.1 uncultured Chlorobiaceae bacterium | reverse complement strand
TACTTTCCGATTGGGATAACAAGGAACAGTCGACTTTGTTGTCGCGCCCAATATTCGATGAGGCGATTTATGGTACAGTACGTTTCCACCATCGCTCGGTACGGGAGTACCTGACGGCAGAGTGGTTCGCCGAACTCCTCAAGCGGGAAACGTCGCGTCGAAATATTGAGTCGCTATTCTTCCGTAATCAGTATGGAATGGACATTGTTGTACCTACGTTACGTCCGATTTTGCCATGGCTGGCCATTATGGATGGGAAGATCCTGGAACGAGTCCGTAAAATCGCACCAGAAATTATTTTTGAAGGCGGTGACCCTGCTCGGTTGCCAGTAGAGATTCGTCGTCAAATACTGCGTGAAGTATGCGAGCAAATGGCTGACGGTGTTACTGGCCGCTCGGCACGAAGCTATGAAGCAGTTCAGCGCTTTGCCAACCCGGACCTGACTAACGAGATTCGTGAGTTGATTCGGCAATATGCAGACAACGATGGCCTGACGGAATACTTGCTTCGCATGGTGTGGCTGGGAGAGCTTGCCGATGCACTGCCTGAAGCCATGATGGTTGCACTGATGCCAAAAGCTGAAAAGAACGCCCGTATATCTGCGTTCAACGCGGTCAAGGCGGTCGGATCCCAGAATGATCAAGAGCATGTTCGCCAGAGCTTTCTGACAGAAGCATCTGAACTTAACCGGGAGTGGTTGGCTGAACTTCTCAAGGATCTTCAGCCGACAGAACAGATATTGCGTTGGCTTTTAGCCTGCCTGAAAAAAAGTGAAACGAAAGAGCGTTTTGCAGTTGACCATCTAACGGATGCCGTAACCGAATTTGCTGCTGCTGCTGACATTGAGCTGCTTCCAGTGCTTGTTACTGGCTTGAACAGTTTGCTTGACTGCCCGCCCATAGTTGCCCAGTATTGCGAAGTATCAGAAAAATTTCAGTGGTTGATAATGCCAGGTTGTAAAGCGGTTGATCGACTGATTCTGAACCGTCATCCTGTATCGCTCGAACCAGATACACTTGCAATCTTGAACAAATGTTCAGTTATTCGTGGTCATGGGAGCGATGACCTACCTGAATTTAAAACCGAATTCTCAAAGCTTGTTCCCGAATGGCCGGAGCTGAACCGGGCGTTGTTTTGGTTTGAAGTACAACGATCGAGAGAGGCGGTTGACAGGAAACCAGATCAGCATTTGACCGACTTCCGGGAAGCTAATACCTGGTGGTCGTTCTGGAAGTTTGAGATTTCTGATTTTGAGTATGTAACTGGGGAGATTTCCCGCCAAACGTTTCAGGACAACAAATTGGTTGCGTTGTCTTTGGCTTTCGATCTCTATAAAAAAAACAATCGATCTTGCGCATGGCGGAAGCACCTGAAGAAATTGGTCGAAGGCAACGAAGAGCTTTCAACGCACCTTGGTTATTTATTGAGGCCACCTGCTCAAAGTCAGAAGTTGCGCCAAATGAAACAACAGGATGCCAAATGGAGGAAAGTTGACGAAGCCAATCGAAAGAAACAAGAAAACGATCACGCTGACTTGAGAAAATACTTCAAAGAACATCTTGACGAGGCACGAGCCGAACTTAGCTACAAACCAGGCACCGTTACGAACTCCTTGTACTACCTCTTCAATCAACTTCGAGATAAGAACTTAACAAGCCGGTGGATTGAGTATAACTGGAAAATGTTGATACCCGAGTTCGGAGAGGAGGTTGCTCACTTTTACAGAGATGGCGTAGTCTCGTTTTGGCGGTACTACGAGCCAAAATTACGATCGGAAGGCGCTCCTTTCAACGAAACGCCCTGGACTGTCATCATTGGTCTTGCAGGCATCGAAATTGAGGCCATTGAAACCATTGAGTGGCCGAAGACTCTGAGCAGTACGGAAGTTAAACTTGCCTGCAAGTATGCCTCTTTTGAGTTAACTGGTTTTCCTGCCTGGTTTCCGGCGCTTTTTGAGATGCATCCAAAGATTGTCTGCGACTTTATCATGCAAGAAATCCAGTACGAGTTATCAATTGAGAAGCCGGAAAGTGATACGAATTATCTCATAAATATAGCGTTTTGGCGTGGGCAGTGGGCCTGGAATCAAATTGCACCCAACATTTATGAGATTCTCCAGATAACGGAACCGAAGAACCTTTCCAATCTGGACAAGCTGTTGAAGATGGTTGAGGGATCAACCTTGCCGGGCGAGCTGATTGAAAAACTGGCATCCCAAAAATGCAGCGCCGTTGAGGATCTGGATCATCTGGCTTGCTGGTTTGCGTTATGGATTCGTGTGGCGCCCGAAGCAGCAATTGCCTCGTTCAAAGCCCGGATTGAAGCGATAGCTGACCCGAAAGAGCAAACTTTCTTCGCGATGACCTTCGTTACCCATCTTTATATCGGCCGCAGCGCTGAGCGCAGAGGTGAAATAAATGCAACACGCCAAGCGTTTAAAACGCCTCAGTACCTCAAGTCACTCTACATGCTGATGCACGAGTACATCAAGAGCCAAGAGGATGTCAACAGAGGAGATGAAACGTACGTTTACACGGGATTGCGTGACAACGCTCAGGATGCGCGGAATAGTCTGTTTAATATATTGAACAAGATTCCTGGAAAGGAGTCGTTTATGGCCTTGATTGAAATTGCCAATAAGCACCCTGATGATGCCGTTCGGCCATGGGTGAAGCTCCATGCAAAGACAAGGGCTGAACAGGACGGCGATATGGTGTCTTTGTCACTCAAACAGGTGAGAGATTTTCATGATATGCAGGAGTGTACTCCCAGCAATCACACGGAGTTGGCTGAACTTGCTATCCTGCGGCTTCTTGATCTCAAGTATGACTTGGAACATGGTGACTATAGCATCGCGAGTACTCTGCAACGTGGTGCTACGCAAGAAACTGAGATGCGCAATTTTATTGGGTGGTATTTGCGGGAGAAGGCGTTTGGCCGTTATATAATTTCACAGGAGGAAGAGTTTGCCGACGCCAAAAGGCCTGATCTGAGATTCCATGGAGAAGGTTTCGATGGCCCTATTCCTGTTGAATTAAAACTCGCCGATAAAAAATGGACTGGTCCAAAACTGTTCGAACGCCTTGAGAACCAGCTTTGCGGTGACTATCTGCGCGATACGCGCTCAAACCGAGGTATCTTTCTACTTGTGTATGCTGGAGAACATAATACAAAGCATTGGACATTGCCCAGTAGCAACCAGCGCGTGGATTTTGCAGAATTAATTGCCGCTCTTCAGGAACATTGGATGAGGATTTCTCCGAAATTTTCAGATATCGATGATATTACGGTTATCGGAATAGATCTGACGAAGAGATCATGCTGAAAAGATTAGCTGGGTGAGTCGATAAGGTTAGTTTGCAAGGGTTTTACTTATTATTTATGGTTACACTGTTCCATTATTATCAAACTCAAAAAAGGTGAGTTCAAACCGGAATATTCCCGAAAGATGAATTTTAATCGCACTGCTGTGGATGATGCGCTGAAACATGGTTGATACACAGTGTCGGTTTGTAGTGTTGAAGTGGAATGGGTGTTATTAATGCCTAAAATTTGCATATTATGCTCTCACTCTCAAAATGGTTCTTTAACCGGTTACAGAGAATACCATAAAAAGATACTCTGAAAATTTATAGAAGCTTCACAAATGCAAAAGATCATTTCGATAACTCTATGCGTTCATAAATTGGCACAATAATGGAAACTGTATTTATCGAAACAACAAT
>CAILXE010000311.1 GCA_903838095.1 uncultured Chlorobiaceae bacterium | reverse complement strand
CATATTTTCATACTCACCGGGATAGCGATTCTTCCCCTTGTACTTCATGACATACTGCAAGGGCTGGGTGCTGTTCTCTCCAAACGATCCTGGAGCCGCCTCAAGATTCTGACTCTGAATCGCTGCCGCAACCTCTTGCGGCGTTACCTGGTAGGCAGCCATCTGCTGCGGCCTCAGCCAGATACGCATGGAATAGTCAAGGTTGCCATAAACCGATACCTGTCCAACGCCCGGAACCCTCGACAAATCATCAACGATATTGATTTTGGCATAGTTCTGCAGAAATATCGTATCGTACTGCGGAATCTTGCTCGCCAGATTGATCAGCATAATCTGGCTATTCTGGCGCTTGACTGTCGTCACGCCAATCTGGTTCACCTCGGCAGGCAATCGACTTGTCGCCTGCGACACACGGTTCTGCACATTTACCGCAGCCTGATCGGGATTGGTACCCTGCTTGAAAAAGACGGTAATGGAGAGAGAGCCATCATTGGCGGAGGTGGAGGTCATGTAGGTCATGTTCTCCACGCCATTGATGGCCTCTTCAAGGGGAGGAGCCACAGAGCGGCCAACCGTTTCAGCGCTGGCACCGGGGTAACTGGCCGTAACCGAGACACTCGGAGGTGCAATGTCGGGAAATCTGGTGATTGACAACTGGTTCATGCCAACCACACCAAGAATAACCAGAATCACCGAGATAACCGTAGCAAGGACTGGTCTTGAAATAAATCTCTCAAACATGAATAAATACGTTTAGCTCACCCAATCGTTGCACGAACAGACTCAACCACGTGTCCATTATCGCCCGGTATTCGATACCACCGGGGCGTTCCTGACTGGCGTAATGACAGCGCCATCCTGCAATTTATCGACTCCAACCACCACAATGGTATCGCCCTGCTGCAATCCTGAATTCACGAGATAATTATTACCACTTTTTGCAAGCACCGAAATAACCTGTTTTTTGACCTTGTTCCCCTTCTTGAGAAGAAAAACAAAAACCTTGTCCTGCAACTCAACGGTTGATGCCTGCGGGACAAGCAAAACATCATGATAGACGGATTCAATCTCCACCTTGCCAGTGTTTCCGGCACGTAAGACACCCTGAGGATTCGGAAAGAGCGCCCTTAACATGACGGAGCCGGTTGACTGATCAAACTGACCACTTACTGTCGCCACACGGCCTTTTTCACTAAACCTGCTGCCATCAGCCATAATCAGTGAAACCGGAGCGACACGCTGAAGCCTTTGCTGCATGGATTCTCCTGCATATTGCTGCCTGAACAGGATATAATCCAGTTCGCTCATACTAAAACTGGCACACACCTCGCTGACATCACTCAGCAGTGTCAGCCATTGACTCTGATTTTTACTGACAAGACTTCCAAGCCGTAACGGTATTTTTCCAATATAGCCACTGACTGGAGCCTTGATGACGGTATAACCAAGACTAACACGGGCAGAGTTTGCGCCAGCCGTCTCCTGCTCAACAGATGCGAGAGTCGCATTATAATTAGCCTGCGCAATTTTAAGCTGAATATCAGAGACGACGTTGTTCTGCACCAGCGGAACAAGTTTATCCACATCAAGTTTAGCTACAGCTAACCTGGCTTCTGCCGCGTGTTGAGATGCCAATGCACTGTGATACTGCTCTCGATACATCCGGTCGTCAATTTTAAAAAGTGGCTGCCCGGCTTTAACAAAAGAGCCCTCTTCAACATAAATTTTCTGGAGTGTTCCATCAACCTGCGGACGAATTTCAACATTGACTTTTCCCTCAAGAAGAGCCGAATACTCTGAAGTAACTCTTGCATCTGAGCGAGTAACTGCCATAACCGACAAGACCGGCTGCTCCTTTTTTTGAGCATTTTTACTTCCCGCTCCAACGCCACAACCACTGAAAAGCAACAGGAACAACATGCCGATAACAACCGGAATCCTGGAAAAAATATGTTTCAAATTTTGCATTGGAAATATGAGAGGGGGACGTTGGTGACTATTGACACTTTCTTCTTTTACGCAAAAAACCAGTTCATTCGGTACACTTGCTCAATACAACACCGTCAGTTCTGTTCTATTTCGACGAATTGCCATGAATTTAATCAGTCTCGGTATGAATGTCAAACCCGAGGAACCTTACACCGCCGCAGTCCCATTTTAAAGGTTTTTGACTGGCGTAACGGTTGGCGGCAAAGGCTTCCGTTTGTGATACTTCTTTTCCCAGGCCTGAATGGAACGCGCCTCAAAAGTCCGCCTGCCTGTTTTTATCCCGGTAATTTTCAGATACCTGCCTGGCAAGAGCTGTGTTTTCTGTCGCACCTCTGCATTTCTGATGTCAACTCGCCATATACCTTTCCTGAAATCTCTCAGAACAAGCGAATGGTTAATAGTGTCTGCCTGAATGACCTTTCCTCCAAGCAAACCATTTTGTGAATTTGTCCAGCGCTGTTCATTCGCTATAATCAAATTATTATAAACATGAACATTTTCAATCAGATAACGATGGATGTAACCGCCAATATCCACAGTATTCAAACAGACACTGAGCAATAGACTTGCAAAAAGGGAGGCTGCAATAACCTTCGTCGCAGAGTATCGGTAACCTTTTTTTGTGTGCCGAAATCCAAAAAATGCAACAAGTGTAAACAGGCCAAGTGCCGCCAGCCAAACATAAGGTATACTTGATATGACATCCGCAACGAACGGACGTTCAATAAAGAAACGGTTGATATAATCTTGATCCTCTATAAAATCGTTATCAAGAAAAACATAAATAGCCGTTG
>CAILXE010000310.1 GCA_903838095.1 uncultured Chlorobiaceae bacterium | reverse complement strand
GATTCCACCGTTTTGAAATGACGGCCATCGCGTATGGCGCTTTCTGTATTTTGAGCCCATTTCTTTGCGTCGGTCTTCCTGGCAAACGTGGCAGATTGAGCGGGAAACCCTTTCAACCTAATGAGAACACGATACTTTATCCCGTTCTTGCCTTTGACCTCCTGAATATTTGCCATGGTTGCACCGCATCAAAGTGTCCCGGCTTTCACCGGTCGGAAACTACAGAAAAGGACGCCAAGAGGGGAGAAGCAATATGGCCTCTTCAGCCGGACACCTTGGCTTATTCATCTCTTTTCCTATTGCCTATACCTGTTGTAACTGCCCTACGCTACCTTCGGTACGCTATCTGGGGGATACAGCCCCCCAGCCCCCCTGTTTTCAGCCCTCAATTTACTATGGATCACCTGTTGCGAATATTCGGAGGAGATAAAGATGAACCTGGTGAACCTGGTGAACCTGGTGAACTTGGTGAACTTGTTTTAAGACTTCTACCTCATGGAGACATATACCCTTGGTAGATTTGTTTAAAACGATCCTTCTTGCCAGAAATCGGATTCCAAATCCGGTGTCTAATAGATTCAACCGCCTGTATTCGTATTACTTTTGTCCTGACAATCGATATTTAGTACACTTTAAGTGCATTTAATATTTTTTTAGCCAAATTTGAAGCCCTGCTCCTCAAACCCGGAGACTTGGAATTTCACCATCTGTACTATCTCCTCTTTTTCTTGGATGCAGCCTGAGCCAAAGCACTTGCGGCTGCGGATTTTGATTCTGCGCTAGTTCTTCCATCCCGCATTACTGACGATGCTTTTGTCGCTACTGCCGGTGAGGTCGTTTTGTCCGGAGACTTTGTCTGGCTCAGTGTGCTTGCTGCTGCTGATTTTGATTTAGCCCCCGTGCTTGAATTATTAAGTACTTTGGATGCGCTCGTAGCTGCTGCCGGTCTCGTTACTTTTGATTTCGTCATTTTTCCCTCATGCTTTGGTGTTTGATGGGGAGTGTTTTTACCTTGATGGCAATATAAACGCGAATATTTAATATGTCAACTTGTGACATGTGTGGTGTATCTATATTTTGCAATGGTGGGCCATTGAGAATATCTACTTTATATGGTATGCATCCATCTCAAGAATGTAATCATGTAACATGGTGTGAAAATGATAAAAATGAGATGGAGCACAAGGAAACGACTTGAGTTTATCGAGTCGCGTTTGTTTTGGGATGGGAAAATCAGTAGAAAGGATTTGACGGATTTTTTTGATATTTCTGTTCCCCAGGCAACGAAAGATTTGAAAATGTATTCAGAACTTGTACCGGAAAACCTTCGTTACGATAACCGTGCAAAGCACTACGAAGCCGGTAAAAATTTCAAACCGGAATTTTCATCTCTCGATAGTGAAACTTATTTTTCTCATCTTGCAGTATCAAACACCGAGAAAAATGATGTGTTTTTCTGCGGAACGATACCCGAGTCGTACCAAATGCCATTACTAGCCAGACCTGTTAGGCCTGCAATATTGAAGAGTATCCTCGAATGTATGCATAATGGATATTCAATTGAGATCGAATATCAGTCCATGAACTCACCAGACCCGACAAGAAGGTGGGTGTCGCCCCATGCAATCAGTACCGATGGTTTGAGATGGCATGTTCGGGCGTTATGTCACAACGATAAAAAATATAAAGATTTTGTTATTGGAAGGATAATATCTACTGGAGACAAGAAGAAATTTCCGTATAGTCATGAAAATGATTTTCTTTGGCACAATAACATTACATTCAGAATTGCTCCTCATCATGACCTGTCTGTAAATCAAAGAAAAATAATCGAGTGCGATTACAACATGACTGATGGTGAAGTATCAATTCAAATCAAGGCCGCTTTACATTTTTACCTGAAACATCGGTTAGGCCTTAATAAAAACAACGAGGATTATCCTGGGAAGGAACATCATATAATCCTGTTAAACAGGGATGAAGTGCAAACAAAAATTTCCTTACTGGAAGAAATTGAAAAATCTAAAATTTTAGAAATTTTCCAAAAATCGAGATAAGAGAAAGCAGTGGAAAAATATAAGATGTCATTCTCGACAGGGGGATTATTCAGCCGCGAATCGGTGACACTATCGATGATTTTTTTAGAGATAGGTAACTGGGATACAGTTCGCGACAAAGTCCTAACTGAAAATCTATTACAGACAAGAACGCTTACAAGCGCACAGCGTGTCTGCCGCGAGGTTATTTCCAGACTGAAAACACTCAATCCGAGCGAGCTGGATTTGCTGGTCCGTGGTACGTCTCAGGAACAAGGCTATCTCCTCTGGATCGCGGTTTGCCGTTGCTACAAATTTATTGCCGATTTCGCCGTCGAAATTTTGCGAGAACGCTACCTCGGCCTGAAGATCGATCTTCATCACGAAGATTTTGATTCTTTCTTTAATAAAAAGTCAGAATGGCATATAGAACTTGATAACATCCGATTAGTGACCCGAAATAAGCTTCGGCAGGTGTTGTTCAGAATTCTGCGGGAAGCCGGACTCCTGACCGCCAACAAGACAATCAATGTGGTCATATTGAGTCCCCGGCTTCTGGAAGCTATTTCTTCTGGCAGCCATCGTGACATTTTGTTTTTTCCAATGCCTGAGTCTGTCTTGGAAGGGTGAAAAGAATGGCATCCTCTATTACCAAATCAAATATCAAAGAAAGCTTCGGCCATCTGCTGGCTGTTCTTTCTGGGCAACGATTCCTTCAGAAACAAGGGCTCGGCAATGAAGTCCCCTTCTTTATTTGCCCCTTCGATGCTGAGGCCTCCGTAGATGTGGAGCGGCTTCAACGGCAGCTCGTTAATCGGCTTGAGCAAATGGGTGTCCGGGTGTTGGAAATCAATCTCTACGACCTTTCCATTGAAATCCTCAAGAACAGGGGTATCTGGGAACAAGTCCTTGAAATGGAAAACTCCGTATCTAAGGATCAGCTCAAGGAATTGCTCCAGGGGGTTTTGGATCCGGAGGCGCACTTGGTACCAGCCATCGCCGCCAAGCTCGCGGATAATGACTTTGACGTGCTCTTTCTGGCAGGCGTCGGAGAGGTCTTCCCTTATATCCGTTCTCACAACGTGCTGAACAATCTGCAAAGCACGGCCAAGGAACAACCAACTGTTTTATTCTTTCCGGGGGCCTACACGCACTCCCTCGAAACCGGCGCATCGCTTGATCTGTTCAGCAGGTTACAAGACGACAAATACTACCGGGCTTTCAATATTTTTCACTGCGAAGCGTAAGGGGATACACGATGACTCTCAAGTCCATTTTCAATAAACCGGTTGATCGCCCGTTATTGATCGGTCAGGGAGCCAATGATCCGCGAGTTAAGCAAGCGGAATCGGAACAGATTGTGAATGCCATGCAAGACAAGCATCTTCCGGTGACCTATGTCCTGTATCCCGACGAAGGCCATGGACTTGCTCGGCCAGAGAACAGGCTCTCCTTCTTCGCAATTGCAGAAGCGTTCTTGGCGAAATGCCTGGGTGGGCGCTGTGAGCCCATCGGTGATGACTTCAAAGGCTCAGATTACCGGTATCGATGAAGTTCGCGGGGTGACCGAAGCGTTGTCTTCCCAATCTGGCTGAGCTGATTTTAAGAGTTGTTCGAGGGCGACTACAACCAATGTTGATAAGATCTTCTGGAAGTCACAACTAATTTGGAAAGATGTGGACTTTTGGAGAATAGAATTTTCAGTAAATGATGATATCTTTTCGCATATCATTCTATTGGAGGATGATATACAGATCAGCAGAATAACTTGATGTCCCGCTTCGCGGGACATCGCACGGATGAGCAGCGCTTTTTCTGCTATCCAATATCAAGGTAAATCAAACTCTGCGGGACATCAAATGGATCGAGGTAGACGCAAACAACGCGCTACTCATCCGTGCGTTAGCTCTCAACCCCAACCGAAATGCCTACTACCGACTGGAACTGGTTCTTTAGCTCTGTAGCGCAATCCGCTGCCGCCATCGTCGGTATCTTTGGAGCGTTTATCGTCACCAAGATTCTTGCCAATCAATCCGCGTTTGCGGAAAAGAGCTTGCGAATACAAGAGTTGATAACGTCCGGTCAAAAAATCGCCGATGCCTCCAGTCGCCTTTCATTCGACTGGTACCACCGACATGACAGCGCTGGAGAGTTGGAGGATTTAGAGAAATTGTTAGAGAAAGATGACGAACAGGATCCTGAAGCTCTATATGACAAACTCCGATTTTCACCGTACATAGCAAGAGCAGATGCTATCGAGATGATTGCCAAGATGAAGACGATTCGCGCACAACGGCTTGAGCGCGAACGCGAAGAGTCACGTCGCAAAATGGAGCAATCCAAGGCGTTAGGGGTGTTTGCGTTTTCACATATTATGGACTCAGGCTTATCGCGTAGCCTTAGCGCCCCCATGCAGTTGCACATGCGACCGCAGCTGGAAAAGAAGCGAGAAGAGATTGACTGTCTATACACAGAAGCAAAACACCTGGCCCATGTAGTTTCCGACTTTCACTCAATCGTTTCGCCAAATCCAGAATCATCCTTGGTCATTACTACATCTCTGATTCTTATCCTCACACTGTTCTTTGTTGGCGTAATCTACCCACTCAGCTTTATGCCTTTGCCAACAGACTGGAAGCCTGCCCTTTCTTTGGCTGAGGCCCCCGCCTTCATCTTTTCTCTCCGGGGGGCACTTCTCGGTGCGATTTCACTACTGTTTACGACAATGCTCGCAATGTTTTTTATCATGAATATTCGTTTAAAGTACTCCACTGCAATGTTGGAACGCCTTGAAAAATACAAACACTTATCCGAGTATTCTCAGTATTTCGCAAATAGGGAGGCGAATGCAGCACAGCGCACCGCAGTTGAGAGCTAACCCGCCAGTCGAGTGGGACTGCGCAAAAGTGCGCAGCCCCTCACTTTTACGTTAGATATCCAATGACCCAAACTTAGATAAAAAATATGATAAATATCAACATTAATTTCTTTAGGCCTTGGCAAGTTTCAGTTCCCCCTTTGATTAGATACATGGAAACTAGGCATATAGAAGAATTCTATGAAACAGGCAAATTAATGCTTACAACCTTTGAAAGGTGTAAAACTATTGAGGATAAATCAAGACAAGATAAAAGTGAAGGAATTTGCAATTTTGAGGTAAACCATAATAATGGGCAAATAAATGGCATTCAGGTTGTTGGGAAACAGAGCTATATGCTGTGCACTAGCTTAATTGAATCAGGGCGTTTAATGGATAAATTCAAAACGGATAATTACCTGATAATCTTTCAACCATTAGAGTTTGCAAATTGTATTTCAAAATGGATACCAGGCTTCAAAAGAGGTCAAGTAGGTTTGTGCACATATAAGGAGAGCAAAATAATAAAAAGAAATGTCCAATTTGATCCGAATCAAACTGTTAAGTTAATGCTTCAAGCCTCTCAGGAGGGAAATGATGAGGAGGCAAAGAGGCTATTCAACCAAAGCCGGAGAGAAATCTCTGAATCTATAAACGATAATATTTTGAACGAACCATATTTAGTAAAAAGTTCAATATATTCCGATGAGGCTGAAGTAAGAATAGTATGGACAGCAGAGGATGATGTGAAGGAACCTCTCTTTTTGAATTGTAAAGAGGCAACAAATTTTTGCATTCCTGGCTTTAAACTTTCTAAAGAATATGAACCTTATAAGCTAAAAAATGACAGCACAGGTTCAATGATTATGACGCAAAATTCATTT
>CAILXE010000309.1 GCA_903838095.1 uncultured Chlorobiaceae bacterium | reverse complement strand
TTTTCGAGCCCCCCAAACATCTCAAACGAAGGGTTAAACTGCAAGAGTGGTTCCGGCCAAAGCTTGCCAGTACTTAATGCGCGATCAACAACCTGGCTGATGTCGGGGTCAGCAATGGAGATGAAACTGCGGATGTAGGAGGAATAATCCTCGATGATACTGGCATGGGTGTGGAAAACATTCATTCTGCGAAACTTCCCTCTCTCAGATTATTGTCGTGAGCAAAATGATGGTAACTTTAAAGCATGTTGCAATATAGGAAAGGATTATAAGAGCGGGAAGTTTTGTGTGGCGTCATGCCGTCTGCACATGCAAGCTGAGTGAGCATGGAAAAGGTCATCTCCTACCCTTCAAGCTCCTGAAGCGATTCGCCCAGCTTCAAACGAAGGGTTGAACTGCAAAAGCGGTTCAGGCGAAAACGTCCCCTTATTCAAACGACTCCTGCATTTTTTGATGAATTCGACTATCCCTGATGTTGGTGAAGCTGTTGAGATAGTTCTTGTAATCGTCAACAATGATACCCGTCGGAAGGTGCGTCTATCGCTATCAGCCTGCCGACAGTACTACGTGTGATTGTCCCATCCCCCGCCACGCAACACCCGGCAAAGCAATAAGAATGCACACCTTTTGTAATTCAGGAATCAAACATGGCGCTTTTCTGTTGATGTTAGCATTGTGTAAATAAACCGCAATGAATGTGCTGGTAATATATAGTGTAATCGACCTTGGCCGTCAAAGTGATGATATACCATTTCATGCACGTTGATGTATTGCGAGGAACTCTTTTGCTTATTGGCGAGCTCAAGGATAGCCACATGACAACGTATAGACCTCATCAAAGGATGAATTTATTTTCATTTACCCTGATCGCAGGATAAACATGAATCAGCAACAAAAATCCGGCAATGATCCATTTGTTGAGTTTATTGATGTCGGGGTGACAAAGCTTGGCCCGGCAGACAAGGCCTATGATCATTCTTGACGGAATATAACACGATGGCTGCCACCGGAATCTTTGCCTACCGCCGCTTCTTTACCGATGCCCATCAACTGAAGAGTGAGTGATGTGGCAGCTCCATGCGTCATTTTCAGCCCCAGCCGGTTTTCACCCAGTCCGGCACACTTCAGATCAAACTGAATGCTTTTGATCGACATAGGAGCGCAAAACCGCATTGATTTTTGTCTGGTAGCCTTTGCCTTGACTACGGAAAAACTGCAACACATCAGCATCAATGCGCATGTTGAGTATCTCTTTTGGTTGCGGTAAATCAACTGATACTGTCGACCAGTCAACATCCATTCCTGCCTCGTCAGGATCGGAAGCAATCGCCGCCTCAATCTCTGATTCTGTCATACCAGCAGCTTGAGTCCAATCGCTCTTGTCTTCGCCACGCTCACACATTGTTCGTAACTGATCATCCGTGTATCTTGCGATACGCGCTTTCCTCGTCATGTCGTGCCCTCCTGAATGAAATAATTCTGCGACGCTCCTGGCGCCATGTCCAAACTACGGTATAAAATTTACGATCATTGACGGCTGTTGTGATATAGCGCATTTCAAAAGAATAATTCGATGTTGCAGTAACGTTATGCCGTCCGATCAAAGAAAAAGCCCACAGCTATGAAATCAAGCTTATGCTTAGCAAGATTGATTTGCCGTTTCTCTTCATCCCACTCAAACATTGATCAAAATCTACATAATTTGTATATACTTTTCAACAGAAAGACCCTGATTGCGTTTTGATCATCTCATCAGCACAAGATAGATAATCCTGGCAAACTCCTTTTTCCCGGAGTGCATACTTGCAGTATTGCGGCCTGCCTGCTTTTTAATTTTGTACCCACCTTATAAAAAGTTATTAATAACCCTATGGAAACAGACAAAAAAAAAGCAGGCTCTATAAAAAAATTCTGGAGCACTCTTGGCCCCGGGCTTATTACGGGCGCCAGCGACGACGACCCGTCGGGGATTGCTACGTATACCCAGGCTGGCGCTGCGTTTGGATCGCAATTGCTCTGGAGCGCTCTTGTCAGTTACCCGTTGATGGTGTCGATTCAGGAGATGTGTGCCCGTATCGGGCTGGTGACCAACCACGGTCTTACTGGCATCATCAAGCACTATTATCCCAGGTTTCTGCTTTATGCGATCCTGTTTATCAGCTTTCCCTCGATAACGCTCAACATCGGCGCTGATATTGCCGGAATGGGAGCTGTTGGCAACCTGCTGTTTCCTGCTGTCCCGGCATTTTCTTTTTCAATCATCTTTACGCTGCTGATTCTCTACAGTGTCATCTTCTGGTCGTATCATAAAATCTCGCTTATCCTGAAGTGGCTCTGTATCACTCTTGTCAGCTATATCCTTATACCGTTTTTGATTGATGTCAACTGGAGCCGCGTCCTGCAGGACACTTTTTTCCCGACGTTTACGCCCGACAAGGCTTACTTCATGGCTTTGGTGGGTATTCTCGGCACTACCATATCGCCTTACCTTTTTTTCTGGCAGGCCTCAATGGAAGTTGAGGAGCGCAATGAAAAGCGGCTGATTATTGATAAAAAGAATATGGACAACATGGAGGCTGATGTCAGGGGCGGGATGCTCTTTACGAATGTGGTTTTCTACTTTATCATTCTGACCGCTGGCACGGTGCTCTTTAATGGAGGCATTCACAATATCAATACGGTTGAAGAGGCTGCGCGTGCCCTGCGACCACTTGCCGGTGATTATGCCTATCTCTTATTTGCATTGGGTGTTATTGGCACAGGGTTTCTTGCTATTCCGGTGCTTGCGGGGTCGTTGAGTTATATGATTGCTGAAACATTTGACTGGAATGAGGGTTTTGATAAAAAGTACTATGAGGCGCCTGGTTTTTATCTGACGATGGGTCTTTCACTTCTTATCGGTCTGCTGATTCACCTGACAGGAATAAGCCCTGTTCAGGCGCTGATTTACACCGCGGTACTCTATGGGGTAACAGCTCCTGTGCTTATTGCGCTGATTCTGCATATCTGCAATAATAAAAAGATTATGGGAAGCTATATCAACAATGGCTGGAGCAATTTTTTTGGTGCGATGACCTTTGTGGTGATGACGCTTTCATCTCTTCTGCTGCTCTGGTACAGCCTTGGAGACTGAAACGGAGGAAATAAAACGGGAGTTCCAGGCTCTTTTTTCATTAACTCGTTATAAACAATACTTTCAGGGCAAAAATGCGCGAAAAATGTAGTCACTAATTTATTCGTATTATCAAGGTTTTTTCTTCTACTATAAAGTATTATAGAAAAACATGACACAGTCACAATGTATATCGATA
>CAILXE010000308.1 GCA_903838095.1 uncultured Chlorobiaceae bacterium | reverse complement strand
TATCCCGGGGCGAAAAGGCTCAATATCAAGCCTCAGGTTGACAAGTATACCTTTGAAAATGGCAACTGTATCTATCTGCTGGCAGAAGGTCGTCTTGTTAATCTTGGATGTGCAACGGGGCACCCGTCGTTTGTGATGAGCAACTCGTTTACCAACCAGACGCTTGCGCAAATTGAACTCTGGACCAAAGAGTATGCCATCGGTGTCTACAGACTCCCGAAAGAGCTTGATGAAGAGGTCGCAAGGCTGCACCTTGAACAGCTTGGGGTAAAGCTGACCAGACTGACTGACGAACAGGCTGAGTATATCGGCGTGCCTCTTGATGGACCATACAAGCCAGAGCATTATCGCTATTAATACGGTAAGAAGCTCAATGGCAAAAGTAAAAAGGCAACCTTTCGGGGTTGCCTTTTTTTTGTGCTGCTCAACTGTTTGTCTCTGCTGGGGCGGCAGGATTCGAACCTGCGGATGTCGGCTCCAAAGGCCGATGCCTTACCACTTGGCGACGCCCCATTCTCAAATTCATATCGGAGAATAACGCAAGCACAGAGCGTCTTTGCTGCCAACACGCAACCCTGCTGAACTGGAAATTCAAATGATATGGCTTTTAATATACGTACAATATGAGAGAATCACAACAGACTGGCAACAGTACCGGGATTTTCCTATTTTCCGGACAATGCCAAGCCTCTCTTTATCATGAAACATGAAGTCATTTCACCCATGACCAAAATCAAGATCTGTGGAATAACCTCTCTTGAGGATGCCCTTGATGCCTGCAAGGCTGGTGCCGATGCGCTGGGATTTAATTTCAGCACAAAGAGCCCTCGGGTAATTTCACCTGAAAGGGCAAGGCACATCATCAGAAACCTGCCCCCATTTGTTCAATCAGCAGGTATCTTTGTTGAACACTCTCCGGAAGAAATTGAGGCCATCTGCCGACATTCCGGCTTGCAGATTGCGCAACTCCATAGCGACCGCTACAGCGATGAACAGGCACGCTCAATCACTGCTGTGGCAAAGGTTATCAAGGTCTTTCGTCCTGATAAAAAATTTTCTACAGAACAAGTCCGCCTCTTTGCAGAAAAAAGCGGCATCAATACCTTTCTGTTTGACGCTTACCGTCCCGATATGCTTGGTGGAACCGGAGAATGTATTGACGCTTCACTTGCGACCAGGATCTTCGATGAACTTGGAGATTCGTGCTATGCCATCCTTGCCGGCGGCTTGAATGATAAAAATGTCGGTGAGGCAATAAGACAAACCAAACCTTACGGAGTCGATACCGCAAGTGGAGTCGAAAAGGAACCCGGCATAAAGGATCCTGCTAAAATCAAATCCTTTATCCGGGCAGTTCACAAGGCACTTCTTTAGGTGAGGCTATTGGACTTGATGTGTCCCCATATAAGCTCTGAGGCTACCTCGGGCAGTTCGACTGTAATAAGATGACCGCATTCAGGGACACAGACATAACTCCCCTTGTGAGTAAGATCGACCAGCTTTTTTGTATTCTCGCAGGTCATGATGGCATCACCCTCTCCGGCTACAAAAAGAATGGGCATGTCGACGGACTTGACCATTTCAGGGACTGAATCTGTTGTTTCAAAGGAGGTGATATGTCGGGTTGTCTGATCGATGGCGTCGGGAGCGCAGAGCCCGAGGCTTTTAAAGCCGATCAGGATATCATGAAGCATGACCGTATTCTTTGCCAGAACAAGACGCGCAAAGATATAGGCAGGAAGCCACCATGTCAGTTTGCGGAGCAGGTTATTAAAAACAAACGTAATGGAATTGGTGGCAAATGCCTGGATAAACGCACTGTTTGGCAGGTATCCGAAATTGAAAAAAGTCATTGACCGAATAAGGCCGGGATGAGTTTGCGCATAATCGAGAGCTACGAAAGGCCCAAAAGAAAATGCCGCAATATGAAACCGGCGAAGCTCAAGTTTGACAACCAGATCATTCAGGTCGTGAGCAAAAAAATCGATATGATAGTGGTTATTCGGATCGTTATCCGACCATCCATGTCCACGCATATCGTAAGCAATGGTGCGAACCCCCCTGTTGTTGAGATATTTGATAATATGGTGCCACCACATCCACCAGCAATCCCAGCCATGAATCAACACCACCGTTTCCGCAGCATCTCTTGGACCGGAATCATGAAAATGATGAACGACACCGTTTAACTCAATAAAACAACTGTTCTCCATTAAAGAGAGCTCATAGGTTGCACGTTTGGCTGCTGATTTATCGGGCGCTGCTTGCTGCTCAAGAAGCTCCTGCCGATAATTGACAAATTTCCGTGTGGGTGGTAACGACTGGTATGCCATAACGCTTGTCAACTTGAAAGGTGAGTAGAGATACGGTCTCTTTTTTTACACAAAATATAACAAAAAAATAATTCCCTTTGGCTGAATTTAAACCCACGCGCGGTCTGATGGATCATCACCCACGCAGAAAAATCTTTTCGCATTCTCGTCTGATAATCTCCTGCTGTTCGAGAATCAGTTCAGGATCAACCGTAAAGTGGTTCAGCAAAAGCGAGAAAATCTGGATGGATGTTTCAAATTTTTCAGTCACAACAACATCTGCCCCTTCTTTGTAGAGCGCCGCAACATCGTCAAGGGTTCTGGCCCGAACAATGATGAAGGCTTTTTTATTGATTTCACGGATCATGGCAATGCTGTTGCGGATTGCCTTGGCATCTGAAATACCAAGCACAACAGCTCGGGCATGGTCAATGCCTGCGCGTAAAAGCGCTTTTTTCTCGGTACAATCTCCATAATAGATCGGCTCGCCCTTTCTTTTCATGACTTTCACCATTTCCCTGTCGATTTCAAGCACAGAATAGGAGATATTCGTGGCCTTGAGCACTGCTGCCACATTCTGTCCGTTGATACCAAACCCGATAATTGCGGCATGAATTTCCCCTACGCAGATAATGGTACTGTCGGGAGGTCGGGTGACAGATGACGGCGAATCCCTTGAAACAAGGGGGATAAAGCCGAGAGCTGGAGCAACCTGGTCGGCAAATTTCGGGGCAATCGCTATCATGGCTGGAGTAACAATCATGGTGACCACAATGATGGCAAGCATGGCCTGAAACACCTCATGATTGATAAGAGTGTTTTGCAAGCCAGCCTCTGCCAGGACAAAGGAAAATTCTCCGATCTGAGCCAGCGCCATGCCTGCCATCATACTCACTCTCAGGGAGTTCCCGAGAAAAAGAGAGACGCCCGCAACGAGCAGCCCCTTGACCAACAGCACCACAAGAGCAAGAGAGATGAACAGTGGAAGATTGAGCATCTGAACATCGAGCAGAAGCCCAACTGAAATAAAAAAGATGCTGCTGAACGCCTCACGAAAAGGATCGATAATCACGCTTATCTGATGACTTTCATCGGTACTTGCGATAATCATGCCGGCAATAAAAGAGCCAAGTGCAAGCGAGAGGCCGGCCAGAGAGGTCAGATAAGCAGCTCCAAAGCAGATCACAAGCGCCCCGATAACCAGTACTTCCCTTGCATGCAAAGAGGCGATGAGACGAACTATTTTCGGCATAAGAAGCCTGAATCCCGTAACAATGGCGGTGGCGAACAGCACAATGATGGCGACCTTTTTAAACACCATCTCAAATGAGGTGACTGCCCTGGGACTTAACAGATTAATACCGATCATCAAGGGAACAATGGCGATATCCTGAAAAATCAGAATTCCCAGCGCAATCCGGCCGTGCGGCAGAGCAAGCTCATCACGATCGGTAAGAATTTTCAGGCAGATCGCCGTACTGCTGACAGAAAAGGTAAAACCCAAAAACAGTGCAGCAGATACAGGAATGCCCTGGCCTATGGCAAGCATAAACCACCATGCGATAAAACTGATTGCCACACCCGTCACAAGAATCTGGACAACTCCTCCAACCAGCACAATTTTTTTCAGCTTTTTAAGGTCGGCGACTGAAAACTC
>CAILXE010000307.1 GCA_903838095.1 uncultured Chlorobiaceae bacterium | reverse complement strand
GCTCAACGGCATCAATTTTAAACTGCTTGTCGTAATGACGACGTGGTGCTTGATGCGCCATATTTCATACCTCCTTTTCTGAGGAATCTATGGCTTCTTCTTGTGTCTATCAAAATGTAGCAAGTCCATTCTGTTCGAAAGCTGACATAGCTTGATGCCTCTTCATCCAGAACAATAATAACCACACCCCGATCAGTTGGCCTAAAATAGACACCTCCTTTGCCTGAACCCGATCAAAAAGCAGCTTCATTTCAGTAAAAGATTCAGAATTCATCCACCGTACAGTATCTTTGTGACCCTGCCGAACTGAAAGAATTCCCTTCTCCGGCTGCATAACGGTTTCCTCCCCGGATGACTTATGCTCTGTGGGGAATAAACGTTCCATCAATGCACACTCCGTTGAACCGGATTGACGGGTATTTGTAAATATCTTGATTCGGTGACCCTTCCATACAGTACTATTTGCGGGTTTATTGATTGCTTCATGCTGGTAAACATTCAGTTCTGAAGGGAAATATCGAAACATCATACTTTGTGCCCAGGAAGCCAATAGTGGATGATCCATGAAAGTCGTAATCCATTGCCGGGCGCTCATAACCTCGAATTTCTTTGGGTTATGCAACAGTTGTGGCCAACCTTCTTCAAGAGTTGCAGCGCCGGAAACAGGTGGTTCAAATTTTCGAATATCACTATTCCAGTCATGAAGCAAGGCAACGAATCGTGCTTCCCTGATATTGCATTCAGGATCGTTTTCCATGACTGCAGCAAGCAATTGATTCCGCATAAGCTGATACCCTCCAAAGCGGAATGGGCAGCATAGCGATTTCATGAGCTTATCAATATTGAAGATTTGATGAGTGTTTAACTGCTGCCAGTAAGTTCTGTAGTATGGTGAACCTGAAAGAGGACACAGATTCCCGCCGCTGCATAGAATACCCTTTCCATCTGTGTCACATATCGATCCATGCTGTTTACCCTTGCTGCAAATGCCGAATTCTTTCTCGGTAAATTTAACCTCAATAAGCGCTAGATCTACCTCTCCATCTGGACGTTTCAGCCATACTCCAAGATCTGCACTCGTCCTGAGTGATCCGCGTGCACCGGGTTCATTGAAATAATTATTATCCCCCGCAACCTCAGCCTCTATTTTGAATACCTGATCACCTGCATTACCGAACAGCGGGCTCAGCAAATCCGGTCTACGAAAAAACGGTGCTGCAAGATTCAAGGCAAAACATTGCGAGGAAAGAACATGATGAGCGAACCTGTGAGGTTCTATACCGTTGCATCGAAGATGATCGAGAACATCATCCCTGAATTCCGGAAGAAGATTTTCTTTCCAGCGGTCTTCGGGAAACAGATATGCAGCCCTCTGCTCAGCATGAAAAGCGCAATCACTGACACCCGCAACAGTCTCCTTCCATTTAATCTGAAACGGAAGCATGGTCTGATATAAAACTGATTGACTTCCGGTTGATTGATTCCTTTCCATTTTTTAGCGTTATAAACTCACAAGTTATGTGCATACTGGGGTGATAAAGTCGCAATCCGCTATGAGTGCAATTAGATATAAATTTGATAATTCAAGGTTGACAATCACCCACAAAGGAATCAATGCTCATTGGCATTTTCACTTTTTTTCAGCTTTGGTGATACCACTTAAAGCAAACATTACCATCCATTTAAAAGCATCACCTTGCGCATTGGCTGGGACGCAATAGCGTCGTATGGAGTGACGGGGCTAGTAGAATTAGAAGAAGTCAAAGACAAATCACAGGCAGTCTGTTTCATAAAATGGAAGTTAGATTTTGTCTCAATCCTCAATGGGTGCAATTAGATATAAACTGTCTCCCCCACCCCCATTCTGAGAACTATCTTGGTTGTGAAGTCGATACGTTTCTTTCTGCTTGATTTTCATCTCTTC
>CAILXE010000306.1 GCA_903838095.1 uncultured Chlorobiaceae bacterium | reverse complement strand
TCCCTGACAACCTGGGCGCGAGGACTTGAAAGATCGCGCAACGCGTCAAGCGCATTCTCGGTTTTTCGCTCCTCATAAAGGGTCAGCCCCATCACAAAAAAGACAAAACCGAGAAGCATCAATGCCTCCTGAACATCCCCAAGCACCAGATAGACCGCTCCACAAGCAACAAGCAAGAGAAACATCGGCTCGCGGACAACACCAAATGCCAAAGAAAATATACTGCGGTGCCCTGAAGAGGGCAGCTCATTATACCCTTCCGAAATCAGTCTTTCAGCAGCCTCTGCCTCTGAAAGACCTGTAAATCCTTCAGTGGTAATAGCTTTTTTCATTGTACGTCAGAGAAGACAAGTCCTGAAAAACTGATTCGGTTGATGAAAATCGGCCGGTGAAGAGGGCGTCTGCCACCAGGGAAACAACCCGAACTCACCCTTGCCGGAAGAGGCACAACACTGTAAAGAAAGCACAGACTCTTCGCTCAATAAAGGCTTGAGCAATTGCCATGAAAACTCCATTCCAAAACACCCGTCATCCTGCACCAGACGCACCTCTGTCATCCATGGCTCAGCGGAAAGCGCTTCATAACCTTTCGCCCTTTTTCTTGGAGCATCAAAACGCAATGCCACCCAGTGACCATCAGGAGTCATTTCAAATTCAAGATAGCCTCCATGAAGTCCGGCAATAAACAGTTCAGAAACACTGTACTTCCACAATTCATCCGTAAACCCGCCCGGGGATGGCGCTTTCACCGAAAAAAGGAGATGTTCATGAGCGCAGCGGGTTGTCCAGCGCAGAAAAGGAGCTTCAGGAGCAGCAGCAGCATCCTTTAACGAACACAACTGCTCAACCTCAACAAACACACCAGAAGGGAACTCCCTGTCGAGACCGGAATAACCTACCAGAGGACCCTGCATAAGGAGACGCGGAAAGAGAGGCTTCGACTGCTGATCATTTTCGGGATTCCACAACAGTCCACTCCACCCTTTCGATACATCCCGACGATCAGCAACAAACCCGACACCACAGGATGCGAGAAGATCCGCATCAAACAATCCAACACACTGCACTTCCAGATCAAGCTCCACCCCTGCCTTTTCAAGAGCTGCCGCCCTCATTCGTGCAGCAAGCCTGAGCACATCCACAGCCGTTGCACCATCTCTGTTATAAATGAAATTGGCATGATGCTCACTGACCATAGCCCCGCCTTCGGACTCCCCCTTGAAACCAAGCTCCTCAAAAATGCTGCCACTCGAACGACCGGCAGCATAGTTATTCTTGAACGTCGAACCACAACTGGGAAAATCAAAATGGTGCTTTTTGGTTCGTTCTTCCTCATACCCATGCATCTCCTTCCTGATTTCCCCGGCAGAACGACTTGCAGGAAACCGCAACACGACAGCAACAACAATTTCCGGATTGCCCATCAGCGACGTCTGCTTGTAACCAAGAAAAACCTCATCAGGCAATCGCCATAGCAACTGACCATCGACCGACAGCGTCAGAATACCCGACGTAACAGCCGAAACCTCTCCCCCGAAACAACGACCATTCATCCTCACCGTTGCTCCTATCTGACCCGGAAGCCGATAAAGCCACTCGCCTCCTCCCTTGCCAACAGAAAAAAGCTCTTCAGCAATCAGGGTATTCTCCACACCTGCTTCACAGAAAAGCTCTTCATCCGAAAGCCAGAAAAGACGCTGCATCGACTCCAGCGAAATCACAATACCGGGAAAATCACGATCAGAAAAGAGAATATTACTTCCGCTGCCCATGAGCGCCAGCGGGAAACGATGCTTACGATTCCAGAGCAGAAGATCAGAAAGTTCTGAAAGAGCCTCCGGCAAAGCAAAAAAACGGGCAACACCTCCAATCCCATAATATGCTCTGGAAGCCAGAGAAACATCCGATTCACCATGACAGGGCAGGACAAGATCAGACATAACGTTCCTTTTCTGGTTTTATAAGCGCCACAGCACAAACATGGCAATATCAGGCGTTCTCGCCCCGATACATAAAATTACTTCAATGCCGAAACATAAAAATCAGCCAACCGAGACAGAAACAACCCACGCCACATAACGATCCATCCAATTCTGGAGAAATTGTCTGCTTCCCATACCGATATGACCCTCCTCATCAAACAAACCCTCTTTTGCCTGAATATAGGCTTCGGGCTGCCCCAGCGTTGGAACATCAAGAAAAGCAAGAATATTACGCAGATGCTGTTGTGCCAAGGCTGTACCAGCAGCACCCACTGACACTCCAAGAATACCCGCCGGTTTGCCACCCCAGACACTCTGGCCATAGGGACGCGAAGCATGATCAAGAGCATTCTTCAACACTCCCGGAATGGAACGGTTATACTCCGGTGTAAGAAACAACAGGGCATCGGCGGCCTGGATATCACTTTTCAAGCGCCTGACAGATTCAACGGGGCAGGAGTCATCATCCTGATTGTAGAGTGGTAAATCGCCGATCTGGACCTGCCGAAAGGTGAACTCCTGAGGAGCCAAAAAAACAAGTGCATCGGCCAGTTTGCGATTCAGCGAATCCTTCCGCAAGCTTCCAACAATCACGGCAACGTCATACTGTTTCATAAGAATATCTCTCCCCTCAAACGTTTCTCCTTGTTGATGAGCCTGAAATTGTGAATATCAAGATGAATCAGAACGGGCCCGCCAAGCGGCCTGCCTTTTGGACCCTTCGGTGTTACACGCCTGACTGAGGGGTAAACAAGTCCTGCACTGTTTTGCGCGTGCTGCACAACAACATTGGATGCTGCGGCAAACGGACTGATAATCTGAGCGGTATAGTCGTGCTGAATCAAGCGCCCGGTTTCGCGGTCAAACCTGAATCGCTGCACCTTGCTGTGGGTAGGAATCGAATCCGGGAACCGCGCCTCCAGCAAGCCCGGTTCGAGCTCCGTCCAGCCAATTTCCCCTCGCATTAACAGCGCCGGCAAAGTAAAGTAATTCCAGGAAGCATAGTTCGCAAAGTAGGACATATCAAGATCATCCCAGGAAAATAACCTTCTGCCAATTTTGAAATAATCCCTCGCATTCTTGCGCTCAGAAATGGCCTGACCCTTTTCATTTTC
>CAILXE010000305.1 GCA_903838095.1 uncultured Chlorobiaceae bacterium | reverse complement strand
TTATTCTTCAGAATTTTAAACAGCCATGCTTTGCAGTTTGTTCCCCGCTCAAAAGAATTAAAAAATCGATATGCCTTCAGATAGGTCTCCTGTACCAGATCCTCTGCATCATCAGGATTCATGGTTATATGGAGAGCGTAGTTATAGAGCGAATTGAGATGAACCACGGCCTCATTCTGAAATTCACGCTGTTTTTTGCGCTCCTCACGAGACAGCGCCTCTTTTTTTGTAGGAGTTTTTCGAGGATGAATTGGATCGGACTTGTCCATAAGCTGAAATCTTCCTGGTTCAAATATCATTGCAGTGGAAAATAATGATTTTAAAACAATATATTTCAATGCGTTTATGAACATTCAGTGCGCAGCACATCAAAACTTATGGCACCTACAGGCACATCAACTGATGTTATCGTTATCGGCTCCGGCATCGGAGGGTTGACCGCTTCAGCGCTGCTTCAAAAGCAGGGTTTTTCAACGGTTGTTTTTGAGAAAAATCGTTATCCCGGCGGGAGCTGCTCCTCCTTTCAGCGTGAAGGCTACACGTTTGATGCAGGCGCCTCGGTTTTTTATGGATTTGGTGAAAACAACTCCAGCGGCACCCTGAATCTTCATACAAGAATCTTCAGGAGTCTTGGGGTTGAGGTTCGAACGATTCCCGACCCGGTACAGATTCATTATCATCTGCCCAATGGCTTTGCCGTTGCCGCCTGCCATGACCGTCATGCATTTCTCGGCGCTCTTTCTTCCCGTTTTCCGCATGAAGCAGAAGGGATTAAAAAGTTTTACCGTGAACTTGAAGAGGTGTACGACATTCTCAGCTCCATGCCTGCCGGTTCGCTTGAGGATCTGACACATCTGCTTTCGGTTGGAAGCGCCAATCCTCTCAAGACCGTTGCGCTTGCCATGAAAAGCTTCCGATCGATGGGAAAAACGGCCAGAAGGTACATCAGTGACGAGGAACTTCTGCACTTTATTGATATTGAGGCCTACTCCTGGGCAGTACAGGATGCCATTGCAACACCACTGGTAAATGCCGGCATCTGTCTGGCTGATCGCCACTTTGGCGGCATCAACTATCCTGTTGGCGGATCCGGCGCAATACCTGCGGCGTTATGCAAGGGAATCGAAAAATTTGGCGGCGCCATCCACTATCAATCCGAAGTTACCGAGATTCTGGTCGACAATGGAGAGACGCGAGGGGTCAGGCTTGCCGACGGCACGGAACATTATGCAAAGGCAGTGATCAGTAATGCCACTGTGTGGGATACCTTCAACCGCCTTGTTCCCGATGCACGCTACCGGGTTGATGCCAACAGATTTCTTCAGGCCCCAAGCTGGTTCCAGCTTTTTCTTGGTGTCGATGGCGCTGTTATTCCCGACGGTTTTGATGTTCACCATGTGCTTGTTGATGACTGGAAAAGCTATAACCAGCCTGGCGGCACCATCTACTTCTCTGCGCCGACGATTCTCGATCCATCACTGGCGCCACCCGGCAAGCATATTATTCATACGTTTGTTACAGGAGAGTATGAACAGTGGCGGCATTATGAAAGAGGAAGCACTGCGTATCGTGCGGCAAAAGATGAGATGGCCGACGCAATTATTTCGCGGACAGAGAGACTTCTGCCAGGGCTGTCACAGGCTGTTGAACTGAAAGTGCTTGCCACGCCACTGACCCACGAGCGCTATCTCAGCCGATTTCAGGGCTCTTATGGGCCTCTGCTGAAACCGGGGCAGAGCATCTTGCAGAAGCCACAGAACACAACGCCGATAAAAAACCTTTTTGCCGCAGGAGACAGCACCTTTCCGGGTCAAGGCGTCATCGCCGTTACCTATTCAGGTGTGTCATGCGCCTCATACATTGCAAGAAAATTTGGCAAACCGCTTGACGCTCTGCTGTAAATCGCCTCTCAACGGGCAGCGAGAAGCATATCAATTTCCCTGAACTGAACATCGGTCAGATCAGCCAGAATTTTTTTGGTGACATACCCCTTAAAGAGATAGGTTCCTCTTCTCAGACTGTGGCTTTTCCACAGGATATCAGAGATCGTCTCATGTCCCGTCAGTTTGAGAAGAAAAGGGAGCAGTGTATTGGTCAGGGCGAAAGAGGCCGTTTTTGCAACAGCGGAGGGAATATTGGGAACGCAGTAGTGTGTTACGCCATATTTGACGTAAATCGGGTTGGTATGTGACGTATGCCGACTGGTGGCGAAGCAGGCCCCCTGATCAATCGACACATCAATAATAACCGAACCCGGCTTCATCGACTTTACCACCTGTTCACTGACCAGAGGCTTGATTATTTTCTGTTTGGGGCTTAACGCGCCGATCAGCACATCCGACATTTTGGCCAGTTCCGCGATGTAATGATCGTTGGCAATGGCCGTCACCAGATGACGATTGAAAAACGCCTCAAACCTTCTCAGCCGGTTAATCTCCTTGTCAATGACGGTGACTTGCGCACCCAGTCCCAGAGCATCCTGCGCGGCAAAAAGCCCCACCGTTCCTGCGCCGATAATCGTGACATGCGCGGGAGGAACACCGGCAATTCCGCCAAGCAGGATGCCGCTGCCGCCATACCCCGTTTCAAGATATTTGGCCGCAGTCTGAACCGCAAGCGAGCCTGCTATTTCGCTCAGCGTTCTTACAATAGGAAGCTCCCCATCCCTTGTTTCTATAAACTCAAATCCTATCGCCGTAATGTTTTTTTCGAGCAGGATTTTGAGCAATCCGGGAGTGACGGTGCCAAGATGCAGGGCGGAAATGAGTAACTGACCAGGCATAAAGAGCGAAAGCTCATCTGGCTGGGGGGGAGAAACCTTGACAATAACATTGCACTGCTCATACAACTCCTCAGGTGATTCCGCAATGAGCGCCCCTGCCTCTCCGTAGGCAAGATCAGAAAAGTTACAGAAATTGCCCGCAGACTTTTCAACAATCACCCTGATACCCTGCTCAACAAGTATCTGGACACCGGGCGGTGATATGGCCACCCGGCGTTCATCCTGAGCCCGCTCTCTGGGGATACCCAGCACAATATCCATAACCCTTTCGGGTCTGATGAGCCACCGTTCAAGCGTCTTTGCGCCAAGCTCAAACTCAACATCTCCAAGATCAGAAGAGTATCCCATCAGCAGTTCAAAAGTTAAGAGACAAACAACAAAATATAATCATTTTGTTTACTGTCTCAATCAACCCTTTTTTGCGTCGCATCCGCAGCTTCCGGTGTTACAACAACACCATGAAGAACAGGCCCTGCCAATCAGCTCAAAGGCGCCTCCAATGGCGCTGACCACATCTGCAAGCACCTCCAAAAGATCAAGTTCTCTTTTTGATTGCAGTCCGAGAGTGTCAGGCAATTTAACCAGCGACTCCCACCCCATTTTGCCGGCATATCCTGCCAGTTGCAGCGGCTCGTGCTCAAACATCTGCTTCACCTCCTCTACAACCGAGACCATCCTTATGGTGCCCTCTCTTTCAACTGTCGTCTGACAGGCCATTCTTGTGCCTTCACTGACAAGGTTGTCTGACAAAAGGGCCTTTTCCTCTTCATTGAGCGGAGAGAGCAGCTCGCCGCCTTCAAGCACCCTGACATAACAGGTTTGGCATAAAGCGTTTCCCCCACAAAAATATCCTATATGTTCGTGATTGACACGTGCTATATCAAGCAGCCTGTCACCAACGTTCGCCTCATACTCTTTATTATTGATTGTGATTTGCATGGTATAATGATTGTTATGTTCCAAAATACAAGACTTTTTTGGTCTTGTTAAAGATAACAGCAAAACCATGTCAAAAGTTTTCGCAGTGATAAAAACAAGCTCACATTATGACTTATTTTTTTTCGGAGAGCCGAGGCAGAATGATTTGTCATTATGGCTCAGGAGTCACTGCGGTATCGTGCAGGCTGATGTCGTCGACAAGACAGGTATCGTAAGGAAAGAAAGGAGACTGGTCTTGTTTTTACGCCAACTGCGTTTTCGACTCCTGTTCGATCTTTTTCAACAGCTCACTGTACCGCTCAATCAGCGCGGCTGGGGTGGTGTCTGCCCCTGACGGGTGGTGCAGCGCCAGCTTCATTTTTTTATCAATCTTGAATCCCGGTTTGTACTCCTGCATCCATGGCTCCTGGACGCAGAAAAAGAGGTATTGCAGAAACTCTCGGTTGGCAAGATGTTCGTTATCCTGAGCTGGCAGGAAGATGGTGGTGCCCTGAAGCTGAATGTCGATCTTTTCAAGACCGAGGGAGGACGCGGTGAGCTTGAGCCTGGCCAGCAACAGCAGGTTTGAAACCTCCTCCGGCAGAGCGCCGAACCTGTCAAGGAGTTCGGTGGCAAGAGCATCGACGTGACGTTCCGACGGCGCCTTCGAGATTTTGTCATAAAAGGCAAAGCGCTCATGAATTGCGGAGAGATAGTAGTCCGGAATAAGAGCGTCAAAAAAGAAAACAAGATCACAGGGCTTCTGCTGCCGGGCAGCCTTTGCGCCTTCATCTGAAAACATGTGGCTGAACTCGGTGGATTTCAGCTCGGCAACCGTCTCTTCAAGCATTTTCTGGTAGAGGTCGAAGCCAAGTTCATGAATATATCCCGATTGCTCGGCGCCCAGCAAATTGCCTGCGCCACGAATATCCAGGTCACGCAGGGCGATGTTGAAACCTGAACCGAGTTCCGTAAAGCTTTCAATAACCGCAAGCCGCTGCATCGCATCCTTTTTCAGGGTTTTCAGCGGAGGTGTGACCAGGTAACAGTAGGCCTTTCTCTCACTGCGCCCCACTCTGCCGCGCAACTGGTAGAGGTCGGAGAGGCCGAACATGTCGGCCCTGTTGATGATGATGGTATTGGCATTGGAGATATCAAGCCCCGAGCCGATGATGGTGGTTGAAATAAGCACATCAACCTCCTTCTGCATAAAATCCATCATGATCTTCTCAAGCTCTTTGGAGGGCAGTTGCCCGTGAGCAAAGACAATCCTGGCAGAGGGCACAAGCTCCCTGAGCGTTGCCAGAACATCATCCAGCGAAGAGATACGATTGTGCAGAAAGAACACCTGCCCCTCCCGCTTGATCTCCCTGAGAATCGCCGACTGAATCAGCGCCGGATCATAATCGGTGATGATGGTCTCCACAGGCTGGCGATTTTTCGGCGGTGTCGAGACAATCGAGAGATCTCTTGCCCCAAGCATTGAAAATTGCAGCGTTCGCGGAATAGGCGTTGCCGACATGGTGAGCGTATCGACGCCGGGAAACTGTTCGCGCAGCTTCTCCTTGACCTCAACGCCGAAATGCTGCTCCTCATCAATAACAAGCAGACCAAGATCCTTGAAGAGCACATCCTTCGACACCAGCCGATGCGTGCCGATAACAATATCAATCTGCCCTTTTTCGATTTTTTTCAGAATCTCCTGCTGCTCCTTGCGCGTCACAAAACGGCTGAGCACCGCTATAGTAATCGGGAAATTCTCAAATCTTCTGGTGAACGACTCCGCATGCTGATGGGCAAGAATCGTAGTCGGAGTAAGTATTGCCACCTGTTTCTGCGATTCGACCGCCTTGAATGCCGAGCGCATGGCAATTTCAGTCTTTCCAAAACCAGCATCCCCGCAGATCAAACGATCCATGGGATGAGGCTCCTGCATATCCTTTTTGACCTCATTGATCGCCTTGAGCTGATCGGGCGTTTCATCAAAAATGAAGGAAGCCTCAAATTCACGCATAAAAATGGAGTCGTGAGCAAAGGCAAAACCGGGCTGCATTTTCCTCTGCGCATAGACCTTGATGAGGTTGATCGCGATATCGCGGATTTTTTTGCGAACCTTATCCTTTTTTGCCGCCCACTTTGAACTGCCAAGTTTTGAAAGAGAGGGGAGAGAGCTTTCAGAGGCGGTATACTTCGAGAGCAGATTGATATTCTGCACATTCACAAAAAGCTGATCGCCACCGGCATATTCAACCAGCAC
>CAILXE010000304.1 GCA_903838095.1 uncultured Chlorobiaceae bacterium | reverse complement strand
ATAACGGCACCGGGTATCAGTAGAGAAACGTGCAGCCATGTCGGTGCATCCGCCGCCGAGGCTCGCATGTCAACGACCGCAGTTTCCCCGTGGCTACCATTGCAAAGTTGCATCAATTTCTCGCTGAGATCCTGCTCGCTGCGACCCTTGGTCAATATGAGCCGCGACCCCTTGCGCGCAAATCGGATCTCACTTTCAAGTTCGGATGTGCCAGCGCGATTTTCATAAGCGATGAATCGGTCCTTGTCGATCAAAAACATCGGGTAGGGGAAACTACTTAGCAATCCGTGTCCGGCAAGGGATTGCGCGGCCATGCGTCGCACACGTTCGTGAGCAAGCAGCGCCTCGCGCAGGTGTTCTCCCAAGCGCACGGCTTGCTCACGGTCGTCGGGCGAAAGTGGTCCGCGGGACTTGGGTAGCGCCAAACTAAAACCAGTCAGTATCGAATCCTCTACCGCGAGCGTTACGCCTGAGATATAGCGAACTTGGTAGCCCGCCAGGAAGTCCTGGTAGTACCGGTCCCGTTCGACAAACGTGTTGTCAAAAACATCGTCGCAGTGAACCCATTGACCAAGATGGTCAGGCCCACGCGACATTGAGTATTGTCGAACGGGGTCAACGGTGTGGTAGTCCTTGACATAGTTGAAATCCGCTTCGTACATCGACGATCCGCCGGAAACCATCGACAGCACCTGTCCACGACGAATGTCAAAGAGTTGAAGATTTGCAGATCGTGCGTCGAAAGACGATCTGACACGCTCCAGCGCATCGGCCCAGGGAAGAACCCCAGTTGCCGCGCGATAAAAATCAGTGACAATCTTGTCAAATGAGTGATCTTCCATACGCTCCGATCAGACAATGAGATGAACCGGCTTGGAAGATTTTCCGGTTCGACAGAAAGCGACGGCGACATGCGCCGACATCTATACACGCAACCGGTGCCCGTCTGAGTTTATCAATCTCGACATTGGACGCCGAAGGCGCACAGCTAGTGTTTACCCGAAGATTCTCTAATATCCTTCAATTGAAGGATGTCAGAATCGTGCGGCAAGGTTGTAATTGACGACCAATGACGTAGCCGAAAGATGCATTTATATCAAGAAAATCGCAGAGCAATCTCAGTCTGCGGGTCGACCGGACATACCAAAGTTTGTCAAGAAAAGCAGTTGTTAGCGTGCGGGATGTATCTTGGTGCGTGTCCGGTTGGGTGTGAATCAACATTTCGGTGGTCGTTACGATTTGCTTGGCAAGAGTTCGCACAGAAACGAGACACCTTCTTTGGAGGTCTCGTTGTTTTCCGTGGCCATTGGCCGCTTCAGCTTATAGGGAAGGACTGGGCATCGTGACATTCCATGAACTTTGGCGCTTTGCTGTGCCGATCAGTGCCTGTGCGCCCTCAGTGGGTTGCGCAGCATCGCCTCACAAGCAGCCGAATCACATCCTGACCGGATTTGGGAAGCTATTGGTAGCACTTGGAATGATACTGTTTGCGCTATCCGGACATGCGGCGCTAAGAATACCAAACTTTCCCGTCATTTTTATTCATGGCGTCAATGATAATGCTGAAGACAATTGGGGAGGATTTCAACGGTTTTTAAGTGCAAACGGATGGATTTTTGGTGGTATTGTTCGTTATAACCTGAACGAAGACCATGTTAGAGTGAGAGGGATTCTTGCCGATTCTATTTTAGATGCCAACCAAAGTCCTGCTGATTTCTACTCAGTTCAATTTTCAAGTAACAACGAGCTAACCTTTCAGCAACAGGGACAAGAGCTAAGTAAGATCATTGCTGCCGTTTTAAATGTCACAAAAAGAAATAAAGTGATACTTGTTGGGCATAGTATGGGAGGGCTCGCTGCCAGAGCCTATCTACAGAGCGTCCCCTATCTTACTGCGCAGAATGTAGCAAAACTTGTTACTATTGGTACCCCGCATCAGGGTTCAAGGGAATCGGACCATTGCCTGAGCAAAGGCATAGGAATATTCTTGTCCATGCTTTGCTGGCATAAAGATGCAAAGGAGATAGGCCCAAGATCATTGTCGCCTGATAGTGAGTCTATTCTAGATCTAAATGCTCCAGATTTGAAGCTAAATGCTCCAGGTTTGATGCATATATATCAAAAATTGCCGACATCGGTTGAATATAATTCAATCATTGTTTCTTGGGGAACCCATCGGACACTCACCAAATGTTGTCTCCAGTTGCCTCCAAATGCCAGTCCTGAATACGGTGAACCAGGCGACGGAATTGTTACTGCTGCTTCACAAGATATTTCAAATATTACGAAGAACAATAAGTATATAATCCACAACGAGTGGCGGGTTGATTTGTCTGATGCAGTGCCAGTGGCTTTCACTTTGCCTTCTGTTGATACCAAAATTAATACTTTTGGTGTTAATCTCGGTGGTGGTATTGGTTGTGGTCATTTTGAAAAAGCCGGATATGTAAATGAAATTCACACTTGCGAAACATCATTACCAGAGGTATGGTATTACATTTTTAAATCTATTTTTGGAAGTTTAGTTGATGATATCGGTTTCCCGGCAATATTTTCCTATGCTTACACGCATTATGTTTATATTCAAGATCCATCAACTAGATTCGGTCATAAAATTTCCGAACGCGTGCTTAACTATTTAATATATCATCCGAATAATAATTTTGGAATTGAAGTAACTTGTCAGTACAAGCAGTCTGGCATCATGCCGTATAACGGACCGCCGCTTACTGTAATCAGAGTGCCGGGGCT
>CAILXE010000303.1 GCA_903838095.1 uncultured Chlorobiaceae bacterium | reverse complement strand
TGCTTGCCATAACGGCAATGGCCACATTTCCTTTGCTCATAACAACTTTTTTGCCAGTACCAATATCTGTCGCAATCATTGAAAGCGATATCGGCGCATCCTCTATATTTTTATTGCCCAGCAGCTCTGTAACAATACAACCAAATTTCTTGTTCGACAAAAGGCCCCGCTGGGACAGAGCAAGACCCGACAAATCCAGCCAGTCGAGATTGAGCGCAATATCACGGATCTCCTGCCAGCTTTTTCCAAAAGCATGAAGTGCCGCAATAAAAGCGCCTATACTTGTGCCACTGACCATGTCTGTCGGGATTTGCAGTTCAGCCAATGCCCTGAGCACTCCTACATGAGCCGCACCAAGAACAGCGCCGCCTCCAAGTGCAATACCTGTTGTTTTCATAAAGGGAGAAAAGTAAAAAGTCGCTTGAGAAAGCTGAGCTTACGGCTGGTGTAGGGAGGATAGCGCAGAGACGGATCGGGATAGATTGCACGTTGAAGAACGCTTCGCGGAGAGGAAAAGGTTTCGAAACCGGCCTTGCCGTGATACCTTCCAAATCCGCTGCGTCCAAGCCCGCCAAAAGGAAGATCATGAACCGCCGCCTGAAAAAGAAGGTCATTGATGCAAACTCCACCAGAACGGGAGTGACTGACCACCAGCTTATGCACATCCCGGTTCGAAGAAAAAAGATAGATCGCCAACGGTTCCTGACCGTCACGGATAATTCCAAGCGCCTCACCAAGGTTCTGATAAACCAGAACAGGGAGCAACGGGCCAAAAATTTCAGCCTGCATAAGTGCTGAGGATGGTGTCAATCCACTCAGAATCGTCGGAGCAACATAACGCTGCCCGGCGTCAACCTGCCCCTCATTCGAGTGCGAAGAGGTCGCAAGAAGCGCCTCAAGCCGCCTGACATGCATCTCATTGACAATTCGAGGATAATCAGGACTCATCCGGGGATCATCACCATAAAAAGCGCTGATCGCCTCCCGCATTGAACAAAGCAGTTCAGCCTCCCGCTTCTCATGCACCAGCACATAATCCGGCGCAAGGCATGTCTGGCCTGCGTTCAGAAACTTGGCCCATACGATCCTGCGAGCCGCAACCCTTATATCAGCATGCTCATCGACGATACAGGGACATTTTCCACCGAGTTCCATGGTCAAAGGAGTCAAATGCTTTGCTGCGGCAGTCATAACTTGCTTGCCTACTGCCTGACTTCCTGTATAAAAAATGTAGTCAAACGGCTCTTCAAGAAGCGCCCTGGCCTCATCCACGCCACCCTGAACCACACAGAGAGCACGACGATCCATATAGCGCTTCAACCCTTCAGCAATAACTGCAGAAGTATGCGGAGCATGTTCCGAAGGTTTTATTACGGCACAGTTGCCAGCCGCAATAACGCTTATCAGGGGAGCAAGACAGAGTTGAAGTGGATAGTTCCAGGCGCCAATAACCAGCACAACACCATAAGGCTCACGCGACGAATACGCCTTTGCCGGCTGATAGATCATGGGAACTGGGACACGATGCGGCTTCATCCATGATTTGAGGTATCTGAGGGTAAATCTGATCTCTCCAAGAAGATATCCCGTTTCCGTCAAAAAAGTCTCTGCCGCCGATTTCCTGAAATCATTATGGACGGCAGACGCAATCTCAGCTTCCCGTTCAACAAGAAACGTTTCCAGTGCACGCAACTGCGATCGACGCCACTGCAACTCGCGGGTTATGCCCTGTTGAAAAGTCTCTCTCAACAATGCCAATTCGGGCAACACCTGATCTTTTTGCATTGGGAGATATGATACATGTTGTCACAGACCGCCAAAACCAAACATTGTAATGTAATGAAAAAGGCAATCAACCAGATGACGGGTTTTTGTCAGGCCCAATCAGTTCTGTACATTACCCCATAGAGCGAAACATGACAACAACGTTTACCTTTTTCTGACCCTTATGGAATGGATTACACAGCCTGAAGCATGGATCGCTCTGGCCACATTAACCGCCCTGGAGATAGTCCTTGGCATTGACAATATCATTTTTATATCGATCATCGTCGGCCGGTTACCGAAAGGCCAGCAAGGAAAAGGTCGCATTATCGGCCTTGGACTCGCCATGCTGACCAGAAT
>CAILXE010000302.1 GCA_903838095.1 uncultured Chlorobiaceae bacterium | reverse complement strand
GCCATTGATCTTGGAACAGCGAATACGCTGATTTTTGTCCGGGGCAAAGGTATTGTTTTAAATGAGCCCTCCATTGTAGCCCGCGATCTCAATACTGATAAAATTGTGGCCATTGGTCATGCGGCCTATCGGATTCATGAAAAAACACATCCTGGCGTCATCACGATCCGTCCGCTGGCAAATGGAGTGATTGCTGATTATGAGGCGACAGAAGAGCTGATAAAAGGCTTGATCAATAAAACAAAGACATTGTTTTCATTTGGCATTCGCTGTGTCGTGATGAGCGTTCCATCGGGGATCACCGAGGTTGAAAAAAGGGCAGTGAAGGATTCCGCCGAACATGTCGGTGCCAAAAAAGTTTATCTTATCAGTGAGCCCATGGCTGCGGCAATTGGTATCGGCCTTGATATTCACGAGCCAAAAGGGAATATGATTGTTGATATCGGCGGCGGCACAACGGATATTGCCATTATAGCCTACAGCGGAATTGTATCAGGCGAGTCCCTTCGGGTTGCCGGAAGCGATATGACAAGCGAAATTATTCGTAATTTCCGCGAAGAATACAACATGGTTATCGGTGAGCGCACAGCCGAAGAGGTCAAGTTACACATTGCCTCTGCCTATAAGCTTGACACCGAACTGAAGATGACGGTTATTGGCATCAATCTTGAATCCGGTCTTCCCGAAGAGTTGGAGATTGATTCAGTGTTCATCAGGAGAGCCATGGCCACGCCGATTAACCAGATTATTATTGCGATCAAAAAAAGTCTTGAATTTTTGATGGTCAAGCCGGAAGTTTCGGTTGATATTCTTCATCGTGGTTTGTTTCTTGCCGGAGGCGGGTCACTTATTAAAGGAATGGATAGAAAAATCAAGGAAGAGACAAAAATTGCGGTACATATCTGTGAAGATCCACTGACTGCTGTTGCCAGGGGGACAGGTCATGTCCTTGAAAACCTCGAAAATTACCGCACCATTTATGTCTCCTGACAGATTTTTCTTGGCAGGCAGGGGGCTCTGACCACCTGTGGCAGCCAGAGCCAGGAGAAGATTGCTTCAGCTTTGCGTGTACGTGTGGACGCTGTTCTGTGCTGAAGGGAGATAGTTGACCCCAAACCAGCAGACCAGAAGCACAACAAAGGAAAGCGCAAGATACCACTGCAATTTGCTCCGCTCAATATTGTAGCGGTATGCATGAAGGTAGCCGAGATAGGCCAGCCATGAGAGAAATGCCCAGGTCTCCTTGGGATCCCAGGTCCAGTAATGTCCCCATGCCTCCTTTGCCCACAGAGCGCCGAATATCAGACCAAAAGAGAGAAACACAAACCCAAGCAACGCCAGATAGTGCGAAACCGATTCGCCCGTCACATTTGCTTTGGATCTCAACTGGAGAGAGACGTTGTGCAATGCTGTAACAGAAGAGGCGGCAAGCAGCACATATCCCACAAGATAGACGACTACATGCGGAATAAACCAGGGACTCTGCAGGGCAGGCATGAGCGTCTTGTCAAAGACCTCAGGATGAAGCAGGTTAATGACGAGAAAAAACGAGGCCAATGCCATACAGTAGTATTTCAGCCAGTCTATTTTCCAGCGGTACTCAACCAGAAATCCCACAAGAGGAATCAGCGCAGCGTACCAGAGCCGGGTTTCGCCAAGTGTTCTGAGGGGCGGACGGTCAAGAATTGACCAATAAAAAGCGATAAAAGCTATCATAACCACTGACCCTCCGAAAGCAAGAAGGAACGCAGGGAGTTTCAGCGCCGGAGTACGTCTGGCAAAAATGCTTACAATAGCTCCCAGTGACCAGCAGGCAATGGCCAGAATTGCAGCCGTAGTAAATGTAATCATGATGATGCCCCCTCTGTTCGTTTAATGCCATTCCAGAAAAACAGAATGTTTCCTGCCATAATCATAAAAAAGCCAAGATAGACTGCTGGCAGCCATGGGTCGCGGATGACTTCAATCAGACTCAATTTCGACCATCGTCCGGCTTTTTCATCGTATCCCATCTGATAGAGCTTCCAGTCCTTAAAATTCACAGGCTTGTTTACCTCAAGATTTGCCATGACGTCATCTCCCTTGCCGTCCTGAATGGTCACGGCCGAGCGGAATGATTTTGGTGTGCCGGGTACCATGATGAGATAGAGGTTTCCCAGTGCAGCGGCACCGGGTTTCAACATCGGGCTTCCTGTGCTGATCCATGCCTCACGCTGAGTTGAGTCAGCGCTGATTCGTACTTTCGCATAAGGGATGCCGGTTGAGCGGTCAGCAGGGTGAGGAAGGCCATCCTTTCCGGGAAGGGCAAATGGTATATAGTCAAGCACAACGACATCAAGTCCCTTCCAGGAAGCCGTTGTGCCCTTGCGCACTTCAAGAATAGTCTGCGATTTGTCCATCAGGAGCTTGTCCGTGTGCGGATCATAGAGCAGCAGTTGAGGCGGGTACTCTTCAAGAGAAAATTCATGAAGAAAAACAGAAAAAGGGAGGTGCTGCGGAGTATCGCTCTCCATCGTATAACCAAAATTGTTTGCTTTCCCTTCTTCAATTGGCACAACAAGCCGCTGAAGATCGGCGCTGCCGAAGATGGCGCATGACAAGGCGATCCAGAATCCTGCATGAAAAAGAATGAACTGGAGATTCTGGACTTTAAATGGAATGAGCTTCCATGAGAGCGACAGCCCGAGGTTCGCCAGAAAAAGAATAACAGTAAGGGCAAATGGCCAGCTTGAAAAAATATGGTTGACGCCTGCTTGTGAGGCCAGCGAGCCCGATGAACCAGCTTCCTGGGGCACAATGCCACCGATCAGTGAGAGAAGGGCTATCGCAAAAATCAGGCAAAGACCAAGAGGAATTCCTCCGAACCATTTGACGATATGATTATTCCGGAAACTATAACCGATGCTTAAGACCAGCACCGCAAAAAGAGACAAAATTATGGCATTGACTGGCAGGCGGGGCAGTGCTATGCTGCTCCCGGATGAGGCAAATTCAAAAAGGAAACCTGCACAGAGTGCTGCAGCAGTAAACAAAATCGATTCCCTGAAATCCCAGGGAGTCTGAAACCAGCGGCGCCGGGCAACTACCATAATAATATTGAGTCGTTCTTGTTATGTTACTATCGTCTGAGCAGGATACTTGTTGTTGATCTCCGGAAGCGCTCAAATATACATGTGCAATGATGGATTAACAAACAGCAGGCGTCCTTTTTCAGTTCCTGATACATAACTCCTTGATCATCGGTAATTTTTTTTGTTTTTAAAAAAAGAATTCTTAAATTAAGCTTAACATTAGGGGGTTATGCGGTTTTAGTCCCCATGTTGAGTTGGTTTTTGGTGAAAGTATTTAACAATTGTTGTTTTGCTCTTTCACGATTTCTGCTTGTTCGCTTTATTACCTCTTTCTTAAATAATGAGTTTGTTGTTGTTATTCAGCAGTAAACTTTATACATCGATTTTACATACTGTTTTGGCGGGAACCTGCTGAAGTATTCTTGTTCGTTGTTGCCGTTCATATTTTGCGCTGTAATAAAATGTTTTGCGTCTCTGGTTCTGTGACGCGCATTTTTGTTGACTCATTCTCTTGACCATCTTTTCTGATCTTTTTTGTGCAACTCTTTGCAAAATAAAGGATTGGATGTATTGGAAAAGTTTACTTCTGAACTTGCCGTGAGGTATTTTTGTGGATTTTTTGTATCGCGCAGTAGCTCTGAAAATTTGTTTATCTATAATTAAAAACGGAGTGTTTTATGAGAAAATTGACTTATGCCTCGCTTGCATCAATCTTTATGGTTCCGGCTATGTTCTGGAGTCAGGAAAGCTCTGCTATACCCGCATTTGCGAGAAAGTATAGTACCTCTTGTTATACCTGCCATTCCGGATTTCCGACAAGAAACGCCTTTGGTGAAGCCTTCAGAAATAATGGGTATCGCTGGCCAGGTGGAGAGGATAATGATCATGCCAAGCAGGAGCAGTTACAAATGGGAGCCAATGGCTGGAAAAAAACTTTTCCATCTTCACCTTGGCCTGTTGATATTCCTGGTTATGCGCCTTTTTCGGTTTGGGCAAGGGGAAATATTGTTAATTATTCCGGCAGGGTCACAAGAAGTAACGGGGCCCTCAGGACGGAGGAGACATTTAACTATGGCACTGGACCAATGAATACCGCGTCGATATTTTTTGGCGGTACCATGGGGGATAATTTGTCTGCCTTCGCTCAATATAGCCCAACAGCAGGAGCAACAACGGGGCATATCGTATGGTCATTCAGGCCAGGCCTCAACTTAAGTCTTGGGAATGGGTTCACTGATTTCAACTTTGGAAATGCCATCCAGATTCATAGTAATGTATTTCCTTCATTCACAACCTCAAACTCCACTGAACTCAGCTTTACAAAGGGAGATACCGGTGGATTTAAACTGACCGCAGGTCTTATGCAAGGCGGAACTGCGAACTCCAATAAGATGGATGATTTAGGATATGTACGAGCCAAGGTTAAAATAGGTGGTGCGGGGTTACTCAGTGGTGCGGGTGGTACTTATGGTAATGAGTATGTCGGTCTGGACAATCATGTGGCTCTTGGAGCAACGTTGATGAATGGCAAGGCAGGCATCTTTTCCGGTGTTACCTCTTATGCGGGTGAAACCTTGGTGTATGGTGCTGATATAACCGGAAACTACGGTAGTTTTACGGGGGGTGCGGCGCTCAGTAAAGACAGTGATCTGGGCTTTACAAACTACACTGTTAATGGCGGATACTTTATTTATCCGTGGGCTAAAGCAGCGGTTACCTATACCAATTTAAGAGATGGGGCAAACCCGAGCATTGGTATGAGTTTGACCACACATCTTAGAGCGAATGCATCTCTGACTGCGACGTATACTTATCGCACAAACAGTACAGAAACTCCTACAACAGTTGCTGCGGGTAGTGGCGTTGGTGTTGGTGACAGCACTCCCAATACATTTACCCTCGCGGCGGGCTTTGCTTTCTGATGTGTTAAATATTAATGCAATAAGATCTGTTTAATCGTTGGTGTTGTGTGCAAGGTGTGCTTACAGGCAAAGGATATGTTCAGGTATACAAAGTTCTCTTGTTTGTGAGCATGCCTTTTTTTAGGCTGTGAGAAAACCATATATTGTTAAAAAATAACACTGTTTGGTTTAGAAAAGATATTCTTATTGAAAGCAAAAAAATGCT
>CAILXE010000301.1 GCA_903838095.1 uncultured Chlorobiaceae bacterium | reverse complement strand
GTAGTACGCGGCATTACCCTGTGGCGCGACGCCTCTGCGGCTGGCAAGGTGGGCAGAGGCAGGATTATCGCCCGCAAAGTGTAACATTTATTTTTCTGCCCATCGCATGGCTGCGAGCGATGCCAGGCTGAGCATGAAAAAGCCTGCCGTGAGAGGCAGGACGGTGCCGTTGTAGCTCTGACCAATGAAAGTTCCTGTAATGAGTGAGATGAAGGTTGACAGCGAGCCTACAACACCAGATCCGATACCGGCGATTTTTCCGAGAGACTCCATGGCCAGTGCATTGAGATTCCCGAAAAGTATTCCAGTGCCGAAAAACGTTGCAAAGAGGTATGCCATGATCGTCCAGAGCGGCGGCTCTCCATGACCCCAGAGCGCGAGCAGAAAAAATCCGGATGAGAGTGCGCTGATTGAAAGGAGCGCACGTTTTGAAAGCGACTGCATCGTGTGGTGCAGCACAAATCGTGCATTGAAGAGAGAAGCGCCGCCTATCGAGAGTGCAAGAAATGCAAAATAGAGAGGAAACTTTGCCCCAAGCCCATACTCGTCCTGAAAAATCTGCTGCGCTGAATTCAGGTAACCAAGAAAAAAGCCGAACACAAGACCGGCGGTTACCGTATAGCCCATTGCGCTGCGGTTGCCGAAAATGATCATCACGGTACTGATAATCCGTTTGAACGAGAACGGAACTCTTTTTTCTTTCGACAGGGTTTCGGGCTGACGGAGAATGAACCACACCAGCGAGAGGAAAGCTATAATGAGAAATGAAGCAAAAATGGCACGCCATCCGGCAAGCAACAGCATACCCTGTCCAAGAGCCGGAGCGATAATGGGGATGATGATAAAAACCGTCATCACAAAGGACATGACACGGGCCATGGCACTCCCCTCGTAACGGTCGCGAACGATAGCTATTGAGACAATGCGAGGGCCCGCCGTTCCGAATCCCTGAAGGAACCTCCCTACCAGCATAACGGGCAGTGTTGTGGCAAAGAGTGAGAGCAGACAACCAGTGATGAAAAGTCCGTAACCAAGATAAATAGCCGGTTTGCGTCCGGTATGGTCTGAAACCGGACCGTAAAGCAGTTGACCGAAAGCCATTCCGAAAAAGAACAGGGAGATGATGAGCTGTGAACGGTTGTTGTCAAAGGCTCCGAGATCCCGGCCTATTTCCGAGAGAGCGGGCAGCATCGTATCAACGGAGAGTGCGACCAGCGACATCATCATCGCCGTCAGTGCAATGAATTCGGCAAATCCCAATTCCGGAATTTCATCTTTATTCAGGGAATGGATCACAGTTTGCGTTAAAGGGTTTACGGCCAAAGCAATGGATGAAGCAAAATCTTATGAAAATAATGTTTGTTTGGTATCTGTGATATGACTACTGTAATTAAAAAGGGATTGGATGTTATTTATTGACTTTATGTGCCGATAATGTAAATCAATGCGATATCTTTTGAACTCTTTTTTTGTTCATTCATGAATAATTCAGGCTAAAATAGAGAAGATAATAATGTCAGACGAAGATAATTCACGAGCATCCCAGCACCCCCCTGCCACGACTTCTTCAGTAAAAACGCGTGATCTTACACCAACGCAAGGAACCGCCGGAACTGCCAACTCTTCATCGCCCGGCTGGATCGTTTCTTCCCACAAGAGGACACACGTATCCGTCAATTGACACCTCAACTATCTTGATTTTCTGTCTGTAGTGCTCGGGTT
>CAILXE010000300.1 GCA_903838095.1 uncultured Chlorobiaceae bacterium | reverse complement strand
GGCATCTATGGCCTCCCGATCCTTGACCTGGAAAAAATCCGCCAAGTCAGCGGAAACGAAGTCATGGTCGGTCTTACCGAGGATGTCCGCTCCCGTGGCGCCGAAGAATCGCTCGAACACCGGATTGCAGAAAAGATAGACCCCGTCCTGATCCTTGAGCCAGATCATATCAGGGATCGTCTGCACCAGAGTCTTGAGCAAGGTCCTTTCATATTCCAACAGTTTTACCGACTGATCCCGCCGCTCCTCGGCAGCGATGAATTCCAGGACGTAGCCGATGTCGTCGGTAATGTCCACCAAGAGCTTCTTCTCCTCGGCGCAAAAGAAGTCGTACTCGGTGGAATAGAGGGCAAGGCCGGCGATGGCGCCGGTGGGCAGGCGGACAGGAAAACAGGCAGAGGAGTTGAAGCCGTTGCGCGCAGCCAGTTCGTGCCAGGGGAGCATGTCGGGGTCGGTCGGGATAGTGTTGCAGATAACGGGGCGGTTCTCCCGGATGGCAGTACCAACCGGGTCATGTCCTGCGGGTATGTCGAGGTTGGTTAACCGTAAAGTTTCGAGATACCCGAGCGTATCACCGCAGGACGCCTCGGGAACCAGCCAGCCGTCGCTGTCGGCGATGTCGAACCAAGCCATCCGGAATTCACCCACTTCCACCAGTATCCGGCAGATCTCTTGCAGCAGTTCCTCTCTTTTTGGTTTGCGGGTAATGGTCCGGTTGACGGCGCTGAGGACGGCATAAAGCCGGTTGGCGTGACGGAGACGTCTGGTTTGCTCGTCTACAGAGGTGACGGACGCGGCTGCTGCCGATTCTGGTTGCACAGTAAGTTCCTCCCGACATCACGTTTCAGTACTCAAGCTCAATACTGGCGGTGTAGCGTATCACAGATTTGCCCGAAGCAGTAGCGTTAAGGTCGGGAGAGCCAGGGTAATTCTGTTCTTCCAATAAAATGTAATAATATCAATAATATACATTATTATCTGGACAATTGCCTCCCCATCGTATATATACTTACCTGTGCAATAGAGCATTGGGAGGTAGGCGACCTTGCAGATACGAGATGTTCTGGTTCGCCCGGTACTGACCGAAGAAACTGAGCGCTTTCAAGAGCTTATGCAGAAATATCACTACCTTGGTCGTTTGCCCAAGATTGGTGAGACGCTATGGTATGTCGCGCTCTGGCTAAACCAATGGGTTGCCCTGTTTTGTTTTTCAGCAGCCGCGCTGAAGTGCGCAGCGCGTGATCAGTGGATTGGCTGGGGTTCGCATCTGCAAAACTGTCGCTTAAAACTCGTGGTCAACAACAGCCGTTTTCTGATTCTTCCCGAAGGGCGCGTTCCGAATATGGGGTCGCGCCTTTTGTCTTTATGCCATCAGAGGCTCTCTTCCGACTGGCAGCAAACCTTTGGCCATCCCGTGCTGTTGCTGGAAACCTTTGTGGATCCTCAGTACTTCACGGGAACCGTGTATCGTGCGGCAAATTGGCAGTATGTGGGTGACACCAAGGGGTTCCGTAGGACAAGTACCGGCTACAGCGCCAGGCATAACTCCCCCAAAATGATTTTTCTGAAACCCCTTCTGCCCGAAGCTCGGGCGATATTATCCAGTCCACGCATTGATCCACCCTATCATACTGGAGGCCTCCGCATGACGCTTACCGCAGAGCACATGGAATCATTACCCCACTTCTTCAAAGATATGACTGATCCACGCCGTACCCAAGGGCGCCGACACAGTCTAACTACCATACTTGCCATCGCCACAGGAGCTATCCTGTGTGGGGCGGATGGCTACCATGCCATCTCGGACTGGGCAAACGACTTGCAAATCAAGGCACGCGAGCGTTTCGGTTGCCGACGTGACAAAGGACATTTGCTGGTTCCAAGCATGTCGGTGATTCGCGACACCCTGATCCGAATTAAGCCCGACGAACTGGATAAGGCCCTCTGTGCTTGGAACGAAACCTATGGTAAAAAAGATGAAAGCCTCGCCATTGACGGCAAAACCATGCGCAATGCAATCGATGAAAAGGGGTGGCAAACCCATATCATGAGCGCTATAGGCCATCAGACCAAGACCTGTTACACCCAAAAAAAGTAGGGACCCTCCCCAGCACCGGTGATGACGAAGCGAAACGCACCAACGAGATCAAAGTTGCCGTCCCACTCCTGGACGCGATTGATATCCAAGGCAAGACCATCACTGCCGACGCCTTACTGACCCAGCGCGATCTTGCCAAGTATCTGGTTGAAACCCGAGGAGCCCACTATCATTTCACCGCCAAAGGTAATCAAGCTACTCTCCTTGACGACCTAAAGCTGTTCTTCGCAGACCGGAAGGAACCTGATTTCGTCACCTACGATCCACCGGATCATGGTCGAATTGAAACTCGCAAAATCTGGATCACGAGCGAGCTTAACGGCTATCTCAATTTCCCCCATGTTGGTCAAGCTTTTGTCATCGAACGTCTCCGTGTTAACAAGAAGACGGGAAAATCCTCCACCCCCGAACTAGCCTACGGTATCACCAGCGCTTCCCTGGAACACTCCAACGCCCAGCAGGTACTTGCTACTAATAGAGGTCACTGGTGCATTGAAAACTCTTGTCATTGGATTATCGATTGGAACTATCACGAAGACCGGAGCACAATCCGTACCGGCTTCGGTCCGGAGAATGTCTCTCGGCTCAGACGCTTCGCGGTGTCAATCATCAAAGCCAAAGGTGTCACTAACGTCGCTCAAAAAATGCGGCAGCTTAACCGGAATGTACGTCTGGTCTTCGACTACTTGTGCATGACAAAAAACTCATGTGCACAGGGGGTATAATGACCCTGCGGAGAACAAATTTACCCTGGACATCACCCGAAAAACCAGGAAAAGGAGAAAGAGTCATGACACCGTTGCGACAAAGGATGCTGGAGGATTTGCAGTTGGCCGGGTTTTCACCCAAAACCATCAAGAGTTACCTGTACACCGTAATAGTGCTGGGAAAACACTTCACCCGGTCACCGGACCTGCTTACCGATGAGGAAGTACGGCAATTCTTCCTGCACCTGATCAACGAGCGCAAGCTCTCCGCAAGTTCGATCACCATCTATCTC
>CAILXE010000299.1 GCA_903838095.1 uncultured Chlorobiaceae bacterium | reverse complement strand
GAGGTGATTCGTGCGTGGTAACCACTCGGGAAGTTGGAGCTTGGGAACCAGCGAAACAAAAGCCCTCCTAGTCTTTTTAACCTTATCGATTTTTATGCAGGAACGGCCTTGACCACGTATTGCAAAGGCATTGCATCCTGCAAGGCGAGTTCTGGATCAGCACCGACACCTGTTGCCATCAGCTTGATAGCCGCAATAATGTTTTCATTTTTGAGTTCGCCAAAAATACGAGGAAAGCCCTGTTCAATCTTAAACCCTGCTCCCTGAAACATTTCGAACATAGTGGCTCTGGTGAAAAACCGCATATGGGTACGATCAAGCAGACCCGAATCCTCATAACGGAAGTCACCCACACTCAGTTTAGCTTGTATGCTCCAGTGCTGCGTGTTCGGAAGGCAGACCACTACACAGCCATCGGCCGGCAGTGCGCGGCGGATCTTAGCCAGTACTTCCCAGGGATCGCGGAGATGCTCAAGCACATCGCCAAAAACCCAGACATTGCTGCTGCTGGAGTAGCTATTGAAAAAAACGTCATTGACCGATTCAATGTCCAGATTCAGCACAGTGTCGCAATAGGCGCGTGCGTGTGCCGCGTTGTCAGGATTGATTTCAATCCCGGTATACAGGCAGCCGGGATTAATGGTTTTGTACGCATTGGCCAATGCACCATTGTTACACCCAACTTCCACCACACCGCGAGCGTTGAAGGGAATCAGCGACAATAAATCACGATTGTAGTTTTGCGAGTCAGTGCTTTGTAATAAGCTTTCTTGTTTAGCTTGAATCACACTCTTTTGCCATTCGTCCAAATGGTAGCTGCCTGTGCGTTTGACAGTTCCCTGCCAATCGTGACGTATAAAATTGTGTACTACAGGATTTGTAAAATCTTCTCGTACCCAGTCAACATGATGTAATAAATCCGACTTGTCGGCATCGTATAACGCCGTCATTGCTTCAATCATGGGCGCTCCGTGCTTGACCGGCAGTGGCCACTGTTTTACAACCTCAACATTGCACAGCATTAACGCCGGGTGCAAGTACAGTAGCGCACCTTCTGGGTCGGTTACATCAAAACCACCTCGATTAACGAAATTAAGCTGACCAACACCATACATGTGCGGTTCCAATTCGCTCACCAGAGATTCAAGAAAACCGCCATGCAATACTGACACATCTGAATCAATCACCAAAACTGGCCCAGACAAGTTGAGATTGCTAATGGCCCAGGCTATGCCTGGGCCATGATGAATATTGTAATCAAAATGAATAAAATCGATGTTGCCATATTGCTTGACTATATCACTGATCGCCTTACTATGTTGGTCATCTGAGCCATCGATAACATACATTTTGTTACTATAATGCTGACGAAAAGTGCTGAGCAAGTCAGCGATTAAATCTGGTGCATTATAGGAAACGGTAATGACAGAAATTGACTGAATATCCATAATGATTTATGTAAGTTAAGACTAAGAGATTACAATGCTAAAGATAAGCTTTTATCATACACAGCTTGTTCAGCTGCGTTTAGAGGAAACGAAGGTTTACCTTTCATGCGTGCGACCGGAACCGAAATTGGTCGTTTTTCAATCACCAGAATGCTGTCGTAATAGTGCATCGAAAACGCACTACGGGTGAATTCGTCAACCACAAAATTAGCATCTTGAGAATACCAAGCGTTTAACTGATCAATCAGGTACTTGGAGTATTCGATAAAAGTATCGGGGTTACGGTAGCCACCGCCGAAATGCCCAGGCCAATAGCTGGTGTGTAAATCCTCGCACAGATAGATGCCGCCATCCTTGAGGTGTTCATACATTTCCTCGAAGGTAATGATTTGCTGCATCATCGTGTGGCCACCATCGTCGATGATAATGTCGAATTTGGGCAGGGAATTTTTAATGCCACGTAACGATTCACGACTCTCCTGATCACCTAACAGAATCGTGATATGCTCTTCGGCCAACGTGGCGCAACGCGGATCTATATCAACCCCATAAATTTTTGCCTGTAGCCCGAAATAATACTTCCACATTTGCAGCGAACCACCATGCAAAACACCAAATTCAATTAGTGACAGTGGCTTGTTGCGAAATTTTGAAAAATGACGTTCATAAATTTCAAAGTAATGCATCCACTTGTGAATCAAACGGTGTTTATGATTCTCAAAAAAGTCAATCAAGCTCCGGCCGTCTGCATTCATATCCATCATTTTTCTCCAAGTTTTTCAAATAGAAGCTGATACCCTTCCTGGATAACAGCGTAAATTTCATCCATACCGCAATTACTGTCTCGAATCTCAATATAGTTGAGCGCAATATGACTTGAGAAAGCGGCTAAATTCCCAGCTAACAGATTGAGAAATTCAGTACGGTCTTCCAGAAGAAAAAGCCGATTCTTATGTGCATCAACAAACAGACCAAACCATTCAATTGATGCCTTAATCCTCATCATACTGCCTCGCTGATCCTGAGCTGCATGTATGCGAAAATAACTAAGCGGGTCGCTGATGTAAACGCAGTCACGGGTTGCGAGGATTGAGAGCCAGGTCGCAATGTCGCTCAGAACAACATAATGCCGACCCACAAAGGTGCCGAAGAACTCGCCTATGTCTGAGCGCCTCACTAAAACCGTAGTCGGCTCACCAATCAGGTTGGTGCCGTTACTAAGAATAAGCTTGCCGAGCGTTTGCCCCGTGACCACCGTATCAATAGGGAACATTTGCTTAGTACCCGGTAATGGCGGCAAATGACGTCCATTTTCATCAATTAGCTGGCGAAATGAAGTTACTAAGCCGATCTTCGGGTAATTAAGATAATAATGCATCATCCGCTTGATCTTATCAGGATGAAACACATCATCATCCATTAAAAAATTGATGTATTCCCCTTTGGATAATTTCAAACAGTTATGAAAGTTCTCATACGCAGTCATACCCTGCTTGCGGTGATATGTGATATGCGGATGATTCAACAAATAGGGGGTTATGCGCTCCTGACTTAGAGTGTCATCACCATTATCGCTGATAATGATTTCGATATTCTCATAACTTTGCGCAAGCACACTTTTTAAAGCTATTTCCAGATAATCGGGTCGGTTGTGGGTTGGAATCAGGACGCTTACTAGCGGTGACATCAAGGTAGTTCCTGACCTGACTTGCGTGACTTCAGTCATGATTGACTGGGGTGCATAACTCTTAATCGCAACTTGCAGCAACACCACTTCTAAATAACGTACAAACTGAGTCGCATCAAACAAAACGCAACTCATTCGATTATCGACCAACTGTTGCTTAATTGCCGCGATCCGTTCGGGGTGTTCAGCAAGCTCCACCGCCTTGCCTTCGTAATCCTGGAAGTTGTAAGTGATCAGCTCCGGCAAATCAACAGCCTTCAGCAAGCTACCAGCCATGCGCGAGGCGAAAGTGCGACCAGCACAGGTAAGCAGTGGGAGACCAGCCCAAAGCGCATCACTGGCGATGGGGCCCGCTCCAAATGGAAATGTATCGAGGAACAGGTCGGCCAATTGGAAGCGAGCCAAATATTCAGGTGGCTCCACACGTTCGACAAAGTACAGGCGTTCGCATGCAATGCCGTGCTTCTTAGCGTGCTTACACAGGTTTTTTCGCACAGTCTCGTTGTCGCCCAGTAGCCATAGAATGCTGTCGGGCACTCGCTTCAGGATATGCATCCAAGCGCCAAATACCTCGGGAGTAAATTTGTAATGGTTGTTAAAGCAGCAAAATACAAATACGCCCTCTGGCAAACCGCAACTTTCCTTGGTTGGGGTATCGCCCATGATGCGCTGGCGATCATTGACCTGAAAAGTGTGCGGCATGTGCAGCGGCTTCTCGGTAAAGAAGGGTTCCAGCTCAGGCGGTAATACGAATGGATCGGACAACACATAATCAATTTCGGGTAACGCAGTCGTGCCGGGGAATCCGAGCCAAGTAATTTGCACCGGTGCGGGGCGATACGACAGGATGTTATCGCGGGTACCACTAGCCAGTCCGTTCAGATCAACTAGAATATCGATCTCGTGCAAACGGATCAAGTTCGCGGCCTCTTTGTCGCTGAGAGTTCCGACCTTGATATGGTGATCCATACCGCTGATTATGCGCGTGTGCAACGGTGGGCTGTCTTCATGACTCCCACAAAATCCAAACACTTCAAACCTGGATCGATCATGCAAACCATACAATTCGGTTGTTGGCGCTGTGTGCGAGCAAAAATCTGACGACAAATAACCAATACGCAGGCGTTCATGACCATAGGTCTGTTTTGTTGACAAGTGGCGTACATCGTTGAGTACCCTTTTATTGACATAACGATGTGCTGTTTCCAGTTGTAGGATCGGGTCATCGAACGCGCTTAGCATCGCTAATGCGGATGTGCCGACGATTAAATCCTTTTTATCAATGCCAAGGGTCTTACTGTAGACTGGCCATTTGCACAGTTTCTGCCGTATGTTTATCCAGTGCTGTATCACGTCCATCTGCTTCGGGGCTAGTTTCAAGCTGTGTGCGAACATAAGCTCTGCCTGTGGAAGCTCCTTGCGAATTTCCAAAAGCCGACCTAAATTATTCAATGCCCGTATATAGAGCCCATGATTCTCCGGCATTTCCAGATCGACAAAAGTGAGCGCAGTTCGCCACACGGTAAGCGCTTCCTCTGGGTGCCCAATGCGTTCAAGCAGAGAGCCTAGATTGAGGTGTGCTTCGATAAAGGTCAACTTTTGCGCG
>CAILXE010000298.1 GCA_903838095.1 uncultured Chlorobiaceae bacterium | reverse complement strand
TCTACAGTACATGATGAATCCACACCTTCATCCTGCAGCCATCAAGGCAACAATCATTCATCACCATCACATTCATCCTGCGGCCACCAGCACTGCAATAACAACCGTCCACTGCAACAGGTAAAGAATATTATTGCTATTGCTTCAGGAAAGGGTGGCGTCGGAAAATCGACCTTTGCCGTTAACCTTGCGATAAGCCTTGCCCAGACAGGCGCAAAAGTTGGTTTGATTGATGCCGATCTTTACGGGCCAAGCATTCCAACCATGTTCGGGCTTGTCGATGCAAAACCGGAAGTGGTGGAAAAAAATCTGGTCCCGCTTGAAAAATATGGTGTAAAGCTGATGTCGATCGGCTTTCTGATCGATATCGATACCGCAGTCATCTGGCGCGGCCCCATGGTCTCCAGCGCTATCAAGCAGTTTATCAGTGACGTTGACTGGGGTGAACTTGATTTCCTGATTTTTGACCTTCCGCCTGGTACCGGAGATATTCAGATCACCATTGCTCATACCGTCTCTCTGACTGGAGCTGTTATTGTCACCACACCCCAGGATGTGGCCATGGCGGATGTATCAAAAGCCGTCAGTATGTTCCGAAAAGTCAATGTCCCCATTCTCGGGCTGGTGGAAAACATGAGCTACTACGAACTTCCGGATGGTACCAAAGATTATATTTTCGGCAGGCATGGAGGAGAAATATTTGCCAAAACCCAGGGAGTGTCTTTCCTCGGATCTGTTCCGATTGACAGGGCCATCCGTGAAGGCGGTGATAACGGGTCACCCTATATGCTCAGCCATCCCGAATCAGCCACCTCGAAAGCGATCAGGCAAAGCGCAACAGAGGTTGTCCGAACGGTTTCCATGATGAGGGCCGCGCAACAATAAGAGGAACTATCATAACTTTGATATTGTTTTTTTGCACAGCAGGTTTGATATTACGATCTGTGAATGACGAAGTAACCATAATTTTCTATCATTGTAAACACATTATACCATGAGCACCAGTAAGGATTATCTGCCGAACAGCGATGCGCTCTACGACAGGGTTATTGCCGCACTTGAAACCGTACGCCCATATCTGCAAGTTGACGGAGGAGATTGTCAGCTTGTCGGCATCAGCAAAGATATGGTCGTTGATGTTAAACTGCTTGGCTCATGCGGTTCATGTCCTATGAGCACCCTTACCCTTCGTGCTGGCGTTGAACAGGCGATCAAAAAAGCAATTCCGGAAATTGTACGAGTTGAATCAGTGTAAAAATCTTATTTGTCAAGATTTCTCAATAAAAGTTCCAGGGAGTCTTCATTATGAATGAGGACTTCCCTTGCTTTACTGCCATCAGCCTCACCCACAATCCCGCTGAACTGAAGCTGATCCATCACTCTTCCCGCTCTGCTGAATCCCAGCCTCAGACGTCTTTGCAGCAATGAAACACTTGCCTGCTGATGCGTCACCACAAGTCTTGCTGCCTCCTCAAACATGGTGTCTCTTCCCTCTTTTTCCTGATAACCGGAAGCCTGCATCCCATTGCCCTTCTGGGCATCCGGAACAGGAAGCATATAGATGTTTTTCAGAGCATGTTGGGAACCAATGAATGAGGTAATTTCTTCAACCTCACCGGACGAGACATAAGGCCCCTGAATACGCATCGATTTCGGTTGATTCGATGGCTGATAAAGCATGTCGCCGTTGCCAAGAAGCTGCTCGGCACCTGAACCGTCAAGAATCGTGCGGGAATCAACCCTGCTTGCAACCTGGAAAGCAATTCTGGCGGGAAAGTTCGCCTTGATAATCCCGGTAATAACATCGACTGAAGGACGCTGAGTCGCCACTATAAGGTGAATGCCGACGGCTCGCGCAAGTTGGGCTATCCTGATGATCGGTTCCTCGACGTCTCTTCCGGCCGTAATCATGAGATCGGCAAGTTCATCAATAACGACCACGATATAGGGAAGAGCCTCCTCCGGCATTCGACGGTTATGGTCGCCGATATTACGCACACCCGCCTTCTCAAGGGTTTCATAACGGAGCTCCATCTCCTTGACCACGCACCTGAGTGCATACACGGCCTTCTGGGGATCGGTGATAATCTGCTCTTCAATACCGGGAAAACGCATGAGAAAATGGTTTTTCAGATGCTGGTACTGAAAAAGCTCAACCCTTTTGGGATCAATCATCACAAACTTGACCTTGTCGGGACTGCACGCATAGAGCAGACTGGAGATAATAACATTGATACAAACCGATTTTCCAGCACCTGTTGCGCCAGCAATCAGCAGATGAGGCATCGTGGCCAGATCGGCAATACAGACTTCATTTGCTATTGTTTTGCCGAGCACAATCGGCAGCATCATTGTGCTGTTCTTGAATTTTTCAACTTGCAGTACTGAGCGAAGCCAGACCGTTTTTGGTTTGCTGTTGGGAATCTCGACTCCAACCGCATTTTTGCCGGGGATTGGAGCAATAATGCGGATTCCTCTGGCCGACAGCGCCATCGCAAGATCATTTTCAAGTGATTTAACCCTGCTGACCTTGACATCCGGCTCAAGTTCAAGTTCAAACAGGGTCACACGGGGACCTACGGTCGTAGAAATTCTCTTGACCTCAATCTTGTAAATCCTGAGCTTTTCAAGCAGCTTGCGCTTGCTCTCTGCAAGATGATGCTCATCAATTCGATCATCATCATCAGGTACTTTTTCCAGAAGGTCAATGGATGGAAAACGATAAGCCTCCCTGTCCTTGGTCTGCACTTTCAGCTTGCGCTCATCAAGATCGGCCTCTTTTTCACGAACGCCCTTATAAATAATCATTTCCGGTTCGCCGGCAACTTCAGGGATATGTGCCAATCCAGCCACCTCGACAGGTGACAACTCTGGTAATGAAGAGTCTGGCTGTACAGGCTCACCCTTTATGGGAAGGGAAGGCGACGCTCGCCTGTCAGGTTTGACGGTATGCCTTTCCTGTTCTTGTTTTTTAAGATCTATCCTCTTTTTTTTTTCCTCTTTCACTCTTTGCTGTGCGGCTTTTTTTTTTCGTCTTTCTTCACGTTTTGACCTGAAAACAGCAAATAACTTGCTGGAACCGTTTTTCAGGATGCTCCCTGTTCTCATGATCGCTGAAAGCATCCCCCGTCCCATATAAAAAGTCAACACCAGAGCAATAACACCAAGAAAAATCCATGCGCCGTAAACGCCAATAACCGTGGATAAAAGCACTGCAAGCATTCTGCCAATTGCACCCGCCATAAGATCACTGAATGGTTCAGAAGTAAGTCCAAACATGCTGGCGATATCAATCGACATAAGAACACTGTACAGAAAAAACAGAATCGCCGGTTTAAGACTTTTGGCCTGCAATAAAGATAAGCCCCAGAAAAAAAATGAGGTTATTGGTACAATAACCATATAGCCAAGAGCGGAGTGGATAAAAAAAGCAGAAAGTCTTGCTCCAAATAATCCAAATGGATTGTGGATGTTTTCTGCGGCATCCCTTGCTGCATTACTAAATATATCGTACCAGGGAAGCGTACCGTAACTTGACTCATCAGAAGGATTAAAGCTCAATACGGCGCCAATCAGAAAAAGGGAGGCCAGCATGAAGACAATGCCGATGATCTCTTTTTTCAGCGCCTTCATGTCGAGAGGCTTTGCTGTGGCGCCGTTACTCTTTTTTTTCATATTTACCGTACAAACACTCTTTATTTCCAGCTTGCTTTTATCCCAAAGACGTTGTAACAAACGGAAGGGCAGCTATCTCTCCCGTATGGAGCGCCCCACGAACTTCAACCAGTATGGGGGTTCCCGGGGTGATGTATTCGCGCACAATATTACAGGTTCCTACTGGCTTCTGTAATGTTGGGGAAAGGGTTCCACTGCACACCCAGCCAATTTCCTGACGATCGGAATTGAATACCTTGAAATGCTGTCTCGGGAGAATACGACCATCAAGAATAAAACCCGCAACTCCTCTTTGCAGATTAGTCATAACCTGCTGGCACGCCGCCCTGCCAATAAAATGCTCTTTGTTCATTTTTACCACCCACTTCAATCGAGCTTCAAGAGGATTGATATCCTGATCAATCTCATGACCGTACAGTGAGTATCCCATCTCAAGCCGCAGGGTATCGCGAGCGCCAAGTCCGATTGGTTGAATACCAGACTCTTTTCCTGCTGCCATGAGAGCTTCCCATAACGATATGGCCACGTCATTGGGCAAACAGAGCTCCACACCCTTTTCACCAGTATATCCTGTTCGGGCGATAATCACCTCGGCCCCTTGAAAAAGGGTTGAACAAAACTGGAATGAGCCAAGCGACTGGACATCAACCGAAGGAAAAACAGTTGCAAGAATATCCATGGCCTGCGGCCCTTGCAGGGCAATCAGGGAAAGGCGATCGGTATGATCCTCAAGCTCAACACCTTCAAAAGCACCGATATGCTGCTGCAGCCACTCAAAATCTTTCGGCGCATTGCTTGCGTTAACAATAAGAAAAAAGGTTTCGCTGTCGATACGATAGATAATAAGATCGTCAACAATGCCACCACTCGGATAGAGCATGAGATTGTACTGCGCCTGACCATCCTGGGCCATATCAAGATCGTTCGTCGTCATGTACTGGAGAAAATCCTTGGCCAGACGCCCCCTCACATAGAAGTTGCCCATGTGCGACACATCAAAGATCCCCGCAACGCTCCGGACGGCATTATGCTCGGCAATAATTCCAGTATACTGCACCGGCATCAGGTAGCCACCAAAATCAATAATTTTCGCTCCAGCCTGTTCATGCCAGGGGTACAATGCTGTTTTTTTCATAACGAACCTGTCCTATAGTTATTGAGCAATGTTACAACTGACTGTAAAAAAACATTTAAACAGAATAATC
>CAILXE010000297.1 GCA_903838095.1 uncultured Chlorobiaceae bacterium | reverse complement strand
CCGCCCATGAGTTGTTGTCGAAGGCGAGAATGGGCAGATTATTGCCAAGCTTGCGGGCGGCAATGGCAAGCACGCCGGTGCCGGTGCCGATATCCATGATTTTCTTCTCTTTCAGGTCGAGCTGTTCCATCTGTCGCAGCATCAGGCGCGTTGTGGCATGGTAGCCGGTTCCGAAAGACATTTTCGGGTTGATCTCGATGACGATCTGACCAGGTTTCCCCTGGGTGCCCTTGTCTTTCTGCACAATCAGCAACCGGTCGGATATTTCGATAGGTTCAAGGGTTGCCTCCCACTCCTCATTCCAGTTTCTGTCGGCAATCAGGGTTGCCTGATAGTCGGGCACTCTTCCCAGCCTCTCCTGCAGCATGGTGCGTATGGCCAGCTCTTTTTCCGAATTCCAGTCGGCTTCAGGCAGGTAGGCGAGCAGTTGGTGATCCTCTTCAAGAAAAGATTCTATCCCCTCACCAGCAAGCAGGGCAATACAGAGTTCGTGAAGGTCGGCATCAAGGTCAAAGGCCAGTTCAAAGTAATTGTTCAATCCGGGTTGTGGCATATAAGATGAAAAAGTCAGAGGTGAATGGCGATGATTAATGTAGTTATTTTCAAGATTTTTATGTTGCAGGGCTCGCGCCCTTCGCTACCAGCATGTCGCCTCTACGAGGCTTTCCAGCAGAAGGCCTTGAATATAGCCATTTCTCGAAGCAAAAAAGGTCAGTCAGTTGTTATGATGCGTTCGCCAAAAGCATAACGGGCGCGGTAATAGGGGTTAAACAGGGCATCAACTCTGACGCCACTGTTTGCGGCATGGGCAAAGTGGTTGCGGTCGACAAGGATGCCGACATGGTCAATGTTGTTGCCGTCAATGCTGAAAAAAACAAGATCGCCGGGTTTCAGGGTATGTTCAGGCATCACACTGCCGAGCAGGGCAAGCTCTCCGGTGGTGCGCGGGAGGATCATCCGAAACTGTTGTTTGTAGAGATATTGCACGAACCCGGAACAGTCGAAGCCGTCCGGGGTGCTCCAGCCACTGCGATACGTGGTGCCGAGAAGTTCATCAATGGATGAAAAAAGGCGATCAAACGAGTGCTCTGATACTTTCAGTGGAAGCGGTTTTATGACTGCGGGGCCACCTCTTTCGGCCGTACTGGAGATATGCGTTTTTCTCTTTTTTAAACTATATTTAGATTCGAAATTATAGCCTGAACCAGTCCTGAAACTCTGGCAACTGCTCAGACCAAACAGTGTCAAAGCAATGAGAGAGAGGAGTAGCGATGTTTTGCTGAGATGCCATGAAGAGAGATGCATGGTGCTGGGCTGTATTGGAAGTGAATCAGTAAATTATTTTTTTACTGTAAGATAAAGGGATTGCGTATCTGCACAGTCCTCAGGCTAAAGAGACCGGTTTTTTATGAAGGTCTACAGGATTTTTCTGGATAAGATAATAGTTAACTCACAGGTTTAAAAGATATATGGCGGTGATGAAATTCGGCGGGACCTCCGTAGGGACGGCCCGGGCCATGCAGCAGGCTATTTCTATTGTTGCGAGGGAAGAGGAGAGAGGTACCCCGCTGGTGGTGCTCAGTGCATGCAGCGGCATTACCAATAAGCTGGTCCATATTGCCGATGCTGCCGGGCGCAGTGCTCTTGATGAGGCGATGGCGCTTGCCGGTGAGGTGCGCAGTTTTCATCTCCAGCTTGTCGATGAACTGATCAAGGGATCGGAGCTGAAGGCAGAGCTGAACATGACGGTCGAGGAGCTTGCCGGTCGTCTTGAAATGCTGATCAAGGGTGTCGATATTGTTGGCGAGTTGACCGAGCGTTCGCGGGATATGTTCTGCTCATTCGGTGAGCTCTTTTCAACGACTGTTTTTGCTGCGGCAATGAAGGAGCTTGGCCATAACGTCCTATGGCTTGATGTCCGCACAGTGATGATGACCGACGACAATTTCGGTTTTGCCCGTCCGATTGATGAGTTGTGTGAGGCAAACGTCAACCAGATTATTCGTCCCTTGCTTGCAAAGGGCACGACTGTTGTGACCCAGGGTTACATCGGTGCGACAAAAGATGGCAGGACAACAACGCTTGGTCGTGGAGGTTCCGACTTTTCAGCAGCCTTGCTTGGTGCTTGGCTGAACGACAATTCAATACAGATATGGACTGATGTTGATGGTGTGATGACCTGCGATCCAAGGCTTGTCCCGGAAGCAAGGAGCATCAGAGTGATGACCTTTTCGGAGGCGGCGGAGCTGGCCTATCTCGGAGCCAAAGTGCTTCATCCCGATACCATTGCTCCGGCAGTGCAGAAAAATATTCCGGTCTATGTGTTGAACTCGCTGCACCCCGATGCCAAGGGCACCATTATTACCAATGATCCTGAGCGGCTTGCAGGCATGAGTTATGAAGGTCTTGTTAAATCGATTGCGGTTAAAAAGGGGCAGTGCATCATCAATATCCGTTCAAACCGCATGATGGGGCGACATGGATTCATGAACGAGTTGTTCGATGTCTTTTCTCGTTACGGTGTGTCGGTGGAGATGATTTCAACCAGTGAAGTCTCGGTGTCGCTCACGGTTGACGACAAGAGTTTCAGTAACGAGCTGATTCAGGATCTGAAAAGTATTGGTGATGTTGAGATTGAGCACAATGTTGCAACCATAAGCGTTGTTGGAGATAATCTCCGTATGTCGCGTGGTGTTGCGGGCCGAATTTTCAGTGCCTTGAAAAATGTCAATCTCAGAATGATCTCACAGGGAGCATCGGAGATCAATGTCGGCATTGTGATCGACGAGCCGGAAGTTGCGGCAGCCGTCAATAATCTCCACAAGGAGTTTTTTTCCGCTCCCGAGGATCATGCAATTTTTGAAACACCGGCAGGAAGCCGATAAAACAAGAGGTACTGAAGAATGGATTATAAAAAGGCCGGAGTTGATATCAGTGCAGGTGAAGAGTTTGTCCGCATGATCAAACCCCAGGTTCGTCAGACCTTTACGCCCGGTGTAATCACTGATATCGGGGCTTTCGGAGGATTTTTTCAGCCGGATTTTTCTCGCTATAGTAAGCCGGTGCTGGTCAGCAGTATTGATGGAGTCGGTACCAAACTCAAGATTGCCATTGAGCTGGGGCAGTACGATACAGTGGGCTCTTGCCTTGTGAACCATTGTGTGAATGACATTCTTGTCTGTGGGGCCAGGCCACTCTTTTTTCTTGATTACTATGCCTGTGGTAAACTGACGCCCGGGATTGCCGCCGCTGTTGTGACGGGAATGGTCAATGCCTGTCGTGAAAACGGCTGTGCCTTGATCGGTGGTGAAACTGCCGAAATGCCCGGTCTCTATCAGGAGAGGGATTTTGACCTTGCAGGCTCCATTACAGGGGTCGTCGATCATGAAAAAATCATTAATGGCTCTGCTGTCAGAGAGGGTGATGTGCTGATTGGATTGCCTTCAACCGGACTGCATACCAACGGTTATTCTCTTGCAAGGAAAGTGCTGGATGGCAGGATGCACGACACTTTTTCGGGTCTTGAGGGAACAGCGGGGGAGGCGCTTATGAAAGTCCATCGTTCCTATCTCTCTGTTATTGAGCCGTTTTTTGGTTCTCCGGAGGTCAGGGGCCTGTCGCATATTACTGGCGGAGGTCTCATGGGCAACACCATGCGTATTGTGCCGGATGGTTTGATGCTTGATGTTGAGTGGAATTCCTGGCCTGAGCCTGTCATTTTTGATATCATTCGCAAAGAGGGTCAGGTGCCTGAAGAGGATATGAGACGAACCTTCAATCTCGGTGTGGGGCTGGTGATGATTATTGAAAAAAATGCAGTCGAGAAGGTTCTCGCAAGCTTGAAATCTCAGGGGGAAAATGCGTACATTATTGGAAAAGTATCCAGAATCTGATAATCAGAAAAGTTTATGCTGACGTTGTTAGCCATTTTGGCGGTGAGCTATGTTATTGGCTCTATCCCTACCAGTCTCATGGCGGGAAAAATGCTGAAGGGAATTGATATCAGGAACTTCGGCAGTGGCAATGCCGGAGGCACCAATGCCTTCAGGGTACTGGGATGGAAACCCGGTCTTATCGTTACGCTTATTGACATTATCAAAGGTGTTATAGCGACAGTCGGGGTTGTTGCCTTTTTTCAGCATCATCCTCTCGGCGTATTTCCCGATATTAATGAAGTAGCATTGCGGCTTCTTGCCGGAATGAGCGCTGTCATTGGACATGTCTTTACTCTTTTTGCCGGTTTCAAAGGTGGCAAGGGAGTGAGTACTGCGGCTGGTATGCTGATTGGGATCGCTCCGGTAAGCATGTTGATGGTTGTTGGAATTTTTTTGCTGACCGTCTATCTTTCACGGCATGTCTCTGTTGCCTCCATGCTCGCGGCAATTGCCTTTCCGCTGATTATTGTGATACGCAAATATATTTTTGAGCTCGGCAGCGGTTTGGATTACTATATCAAGTTATTTGGTTCAAAAGTATTTATTCACGACAGTCTCGACTATCATCTCATTATTTTCGGGCTTATTGTGGCGCTCGCCATTCTTTATACGCACCGGGCCAATATCAGAAGACTGATTTCTGGTACAGAGAACCGGGTGACATTTGGCAAAAAGTCATGAAGCACTGAGTGCCCTTATGAATATTGCTGTCCTGGGAGCCGGAAGCTGGGGGACAACCCTCGCAGTACTTCTTGCAAAAAAGGGTTATACGGTCCGCCTCTGGGCACACCGTCCTGAGTTTGCCGCAAAACTTGAAGCCGAGCGTGAAAACCGTCGCTACCTGAAGGACGTTCATTTCCCTGAAACATTGCGGGTTGTTGGCGATTTGCGTGATCTTGTTTCATGGGCAGGGATGATTGTCACAGCAGTTCCATCCCAGGCTCTTCGGGAGACACTTCTGGGGTTTCATGATCTTCCGCTTGACGGCAAAATTCTGGTGAATGTTGCGAAGGGAATCGAGATCGGTACAGGGAAACGCATGTCTGAGGTGCTGCTTGAAGTGCTTCCGGGTCTGCAACCCTCGCAGGTCACCGCGCTGTATGGCCCGAGCCATGCCGAGGAGGTTGCAAAAGAGCAGCCTACCACGGTTGTTGCTTCCTCACCATCACTGACTACCGCTAAAAAAGTTCAGGAGATTTTTCATACCAGCATGTTCCGTGTCTATGTCAATGCCGATATTATCGGGGTTGAAATTGCTGGTTCGGTCAAAAACATCATTGCCATTGCCGCCGGAATTTCTGATGGTATAGGCTTTGGTGATAATGCCAAGGCCGCCATTATTACCCGTGGACTTGCTGAAATATCAAGGCTTTGCAGCAAGCTCGGGGGTGAGGCGGTTACCATTTCGGGCCTTTCGGGTATTGGCGATCTGGTTGTGACCTGTTTAAGCCGTCACAGCAGAAATCGTTATGTTGGAGAGGAGATAGGTCATGGTCGTTCACTTGAAGAGGTGATCAGCTCGATGAACATGGTCGCCGAAGGAGTGCACACCTCAAAGGCGGTTTATGAGTTGAGCCGCTCCGCAGGAGTTGACATGCCCATTACCAAGGCAGTCTATGAGATGCTTTTTGAGGCAAAGCCGGTACAGCAGGCGATTCTTGAGCTGATGACACGCGATCCGAAGCAGGAGACCGATTAGCCTTCCTCATGGTGCTTTTTTGGAAAATCGTACCAGGCAAGCTTGCCAGTTTCGGAATCCGCTTCACTCCAGGCCTTTATGTCCAGATCTATTCGAACGACACCGCAGGTTGTCAGGTTGTCGATACCGCTTCCTGCAAGCAGATTTGAAAATGCGGTCATTGTCGGGTTGTGTCCAAAGATCATCGCTGTCGTGCTTATGTCAGTGATGTGCTGAACAATGGTCAGAAGACGTCCGGCACCTCCTTCATAGATTTCCATTCTCTTCTCGATGTGCTCCTTCGGGAAGCCGAGGATATCACAAAAAATCTCCGCAGTGGTGATAGCCCGGATGGCAGGGCTTGAAATAACAAGATCAGGAAGTACCTGTTGTGCTTTGAGCAGGGAGGCCATAAATGGCGCCGCTTTCATTCCCCTCTCGTTGAGCGTTCGGTTGAAATCGCTGGTATGTGCACTTCCCCAGTCAGATTTTGCGTGACGGACAAGATAGATGGTTTTCATCTGCAGTTGAGGTGATAACGGTTTTTGAGTTTCATGATCCGGCGATACGAGCGGTCGATGCGCTCTGGAGTGATGATCTTTTGTGCAACCAGTGACTTGATGATCTCCGTTGCTTTTGACGCAATAGCCGGGTCGTATGCTGCGTTGTTTCCAAAAACAAGGATATCAACACCTGCTTCAAGAGCCAGTTGTATTGCCGTTTCAAGACCATAGTGATCAGCGATGGCTTTCATCTGCATGTCATCACTCAGAATCACTCCCCTGAAGCCAAGCTTGCCCCTCAGCAGCCCTCCGAGAGTCGCTTGTGAAAGAGTCGCGGGGTAGAGTGGATCAAGTTTTTCATTAAAGACATGTGCCGTCATGATGGCATCACGATATCCCGACGCGATGAGGAGTCGATAAGGTTCAAGCTCTTTGTCCGACCAGCTTGCCGTTATATCGGTAAAATCGCGGTGGGTGTCAGTTGTGGAGCTGCCGTGACCGGGGAAATGTTTCAGCGTTGGAATAATGCCTTCAGCGCGATAGGCGTTACAGATCAGTGTTATATTTCTGGTCACCACTGCCGGATCAGCAGAAAAGCTTCTCTGGAGTTTGCCGATAACCGGATTGTCAGGATTCGTATTGAGATCCGCAACAGGCGCCAGATTCATCCCGATATGCATGGCTTTCAGCGTTTTGGCAGTCAGTAAAGCGGCCGCTCTGGTGCTGTCAGGATTGTCGAGCTGTCCAAGATGTTCCGCCGATACACTTTCGGGAAATCCTCTGGCAGGTTTCAGGCGCTTGACTTTTCCGCCTTCCTGGTCAATGGCAATGAAAAGCGGAATGGTTGACAGTTTCTGTAACTCAAGCGTCAGGCGTGAGAGCTGCTCAGGGCTGCTGATGTTTCTTGCAGGGGATTGCGAGGTGACGTCATAGTCAAAAAGCACCACACCTCCTATCCGCCGTTCTGTGATATCCGATGCTATGTCCGGAGCGTCGGCAACGCAGAGCCCCCTGAAGCCGATCATCAGCATTTGACCGATTTTTACAGACAGGCTGGCAGGTTTTCCCTTGGCGTAACCTGGTGCCGCAAGAAGGCATAAAAGCAGCAACAGGGTGCTGCCAATGTGCGTTCTCCTTTTCATGAAACCTTCATAACGGTCAGTTCATCTCCGGCCATATCGACACTCACTTCATCACCCTCCTGAGCTTTTCCTGAAAGAATCAGTTCCGAGACTTTGTTGGTGATCTTGCGCTGCATGACCCGCTTGAGTGGGCGTGCGCCAAAAGCCGGATCAAAGCCAGCATTGGAGAGCCAGGCTATTGCTGCATCAGAAATGATAAGGCTGATACGTTGCCGCATTGCAGCAGCCTTGATGTGGTCGAACTGGATCAAAACAATTTTTTTCAGGTCTTCTCTTGTTAATGGAGTAAAAAGAATCACCTCGTCAATCCGGTTGAGAAACTCAGGTCGCACTTTCTGTTTCAGTAACTGAAAGAGCTTTTCCTGAAGTCCGGAAAGTACTGACTCACGGCTCGTGCCATCGATTTTCTCCATTTCAGACTGGATGAGCTGCGCGCCAATGTTGCTCGTCATAATGATGATGGTGTTTTTGAAGTTCACCGTCCGTCCTTTGCTGTCGGTCAGGCGGCCATCGTCAAGAATCTGCAAGAGAATATTGAAAACATCGGGATGCGCTTTTTCGATTTCATCAAGCAGTACCACCGAAAATGGTTTGCGTCTTACTGCTTCGGTGAGTTGGCCGCCCTCTTCATAGCCAACATAACCCGGAGGGGCCCCAACAAGACGGCTGACGTTATGGGCTTCCATGTATTCGCTCATGTCGATACGTATCATGGCCTCTTCGTCATCAAACAGGTAATCGGCCAGTGTGCGGGCCAGCTCAGTTTTTCCAACGCCGGTAGGTCCAAGAAAGATAAAGGAGCCGATGGGACGCCTGTCGTCGCCCATGCCAGCCCGAGAGCGCTTGACCGCCTCGCTGACGGCGGTGACCGCCTCTTCCTGCCCGATCACTCGTTTATGTAATTCCTCTTCGATAAGCAGGAGCTTCTGCCGCTCTGATTGCAGCATCTTGCTGAGCGGTATGCCTGTCCATTTAGAGACGATATCAGCAATATCCTCCGCATCGATCTCCTCTTTCATGATCAGGTCGCCTGAAACTTTTTTTTCTTCTATTTTTTTCCGGTTTTCTTCAAGCTCTCGCTCAATGGCCACTGTTTTTCCATAGCGAATCTCGGCAACTTTGCCGTAGTCACCCTGGCGCTCGAACTCTTCAGCCTGCACCCGCAGTTGTTCAATCTGCGATTTGAGGTCTCGTGACGACTGTATCAACTCCTTTTCACTATCCCATTTAGCCTTGATCACGGTCTGTTCCTCGATGAGATTTGCGAGCTGTTTTTCTATCTCGTCCAACCGTTGTTTTGTGTCAGCGGAACTCATGGTTTTTAAGGTTTGATTGCGGAGTGTGAATAAGAAATATTGTTGTAAATTCAGGGTCGAACAGAGGAAAAGATAATCCTGTCCTCTATAACTGAAACTACAAAAAAGGAACGTACAATAACGTGCAAAAGTTCTCAATTGGTCCACTCTCAGTTCCTGATGACACCACTCCGCTTTTTATTGCGGGCCCCTGTCTGATTGAAAGTCGCGCTATGGCCTTTGAAACTGCCGAAGAGCTGCAGAGCATCAGCCAGCAGGAGGGAGTTCGTTTTATTTTCAAAGGTTCCTATCGCAAAGCCAATCGCACTTCTGCCTCTTCGTTTACTGGCATCGG
>CAILXE010000296.1 GCA_903838095.1 uncultured Chlorobiaceae bacterium | reverse complement strand
TGCCATCTTCGCGATAGGAGTCACGAAAGAGGTAGCGATAATAGGTTTTGCCGTTGATGGTGGTTTTGCTGGTATCGATATACATTGTGACTATATCAAGGTTTCTTATACTACTTCATAATATAAGAAAAAACATTTGATATGCAAATAAATTAGTGACTACATTTTTTGCGCGTTTTCGCCTTAAAAGTACTGCTTATAACGAGTTAATCAAAAAAGAGGCTGGAACTTCCGTTGGAAAAGATCTCTGAAACTTCGTGCACAATTTGTGTGCGCTGATTTTGGGGAGGTAAACCCATCCACCAATTGTTGAGCATCATCTTTTTCACGATCCATTGTTCCATCAACAAGCTTTTCCAGTTGCGGATACAAAGCAACGATAATAAAGGCTCGCTCTCGAAAAAGGTGCTTTCGCTCCGTTGGGTCATCAAGCTTGAAAAACTCAATGGTGACTAACGCACGCTCCCGATTGAACCCATTCGGTGCGACAGCTTGCGGTGACACGCCATAAAATCGAATCAAATCTTCCGGTGCATCATCAAAATCACCTATCGGATAGATGAGAAGCGGTTTCTCCTTGATGTGCAGTTGTGCAGGATCATCCCCCGCCAGATCATATTCACCGGCAATGGGAAAGTAGTCCTTTTTGAGCAAAGAGTTGCAGGGCTTGCAGGCTGCCAAGTAATTTAAAGGGTGATAAGGGAGCAGAAAATATCCACGCTTTTCATCGGGCACTGCGGTTACCATAATATCCTGATCCTTGAGAGATTTGGGCAACGTCCAGGCACGGATACGAGACTTTGGCCTGAAGTGTTCAACATCCTGTTCAATTTTTCCTAAAGGTGTTGATTCCAACTTCCGCTCACAATATGCACACTTGCAGTCACCCTGCAGGCGCATATACACTGCCTTGACATAGCTCCAGATCGTGCTACTCTCATCATAGCAATTTCTCTCGCGAAATCCGGCAGTGCGTGTTGAAGCTTTTTTCAACCATCTCGGTGATTCTGCTTCAATGAGTGCCTCCAATTCTGCCTGCTTGATCCGATATGCAATCATTTCCCCGTCTCCACGCCTCGACTCATCTGCACCAAAAGCTCTTTTGCTGCTTCAGTGTCGCCCCCGCGAGCCTTCAAAGTCAGCTGTTTGAGGGTTCTTTTATTTCCCGGTGCGCGAGTGGACTTCATTTTGAAAAAGTCCGTTAACAACACCTGGTCGGCATCAAGTCCGTGCACCGCCCACTCAATTCGCTTCATGGTGCTCGACTGCTTCGTACCGGGTTTCATCACAATAATGTTCATCCATTCCAAAGAGCCGACAATCAACGGACTGTGAGAGGTGACAATAAATTGAATGTTCGGGAACTCCTTGGCCAGAGTTTGCAATACTGTCATCTGCCATTGAGGATGCAGATGAAGGTCAATTTCATCCACCATAACAATACCTTTGTTCTCCTTGAGCTTCTTTCCCGATGGACAGGTTTCGCAAACGTGAAACAACAAATCCCCAAGCCAGCCGAAAAATGCACGATAACCATCCGACAACGCAGGGAATGGAACTTCTGCCCCATTTTTTCCATAAAGATACTCACCTTCATGGTCCTGCTTTCCGGTAAACTCCCAATCAGTTTTGCCAACAAGACGGTTCAGTAAATGCACCACCTGGTCATAACGCTCTCTTAAATCAAGTTCAAATGGTAACGGTACAAGATTTTCGTAAGACGAGTTTTCATCTTCCAATTTTTCATATCGCTCAATCAACTGTTTACTTTCCTTATATCGAGGCAGCCACGTGTTGAGCGGACGCAGTGAATAATCATCTTCAAATAACCCCATAACTCTTGCCGCACGGGGTGATGATTTTCCGCTCTGCTCCATCCTGTTTGACTTTGAAACCCGCCGAGTTGCACCATAGCCAACCATAAAAAATGCGTCTGAGCCAGAAGTAAAAACAGGATGCCAAAGCTTTGAGTCACCATGGGTCCATTCGAGTATTTCCAGGTCACCCTCGGGAATCACTTCAACGCAAGATTCGAGGTAACTTGCTGGGGCTGCATCCTGTTCATGTGCCCTGAAACTCGCTGTCAGCACAGCACGCTCCAGCTCTTTTCGACCACTTTCCCGTCGGATAAGGTGGTAAGGATAAATCCCTGATTTTCCCACCGCAGGGCCAAGAGCGGCCAACGCAATTGCCTTGAGCAAGGAGGTCTTGCCATAGCCGTTGTTGGCAAGCAGCAAGTTCATATTTGGCAGTTGCGGTTCAGGCATCCCAAGGGCAACAAAATCCTGATTCGCGTGGCAAAAAGTGATTTTGCTCTTCCGAAAAGTCCGGAAATTCTCGATTTCGATATGGTCGATATACATGGTATCGTTTATCAGATTCGTTTGTTTGCTCTGGTATTAATTGTAACAGAAATCTTTCCCCTCAGCGAGCGTTGCAACGTACCCGTCCCAGCCAAGCCCCGCGTTAACCCGATTGCAAACTGCTCGCAATTGTGCTCAAGCCAAATTGTCCAACAGGCTGTTGGATAATTTTGTATCAAGCAACAGCCATACGTTGCAAACAACTTGATGGTGAGTTGCTTGACAAACTGATCTTCGGTGTAAGTGTGTAGCATACGTTATTGTGTTGATGGCTTGAGCATTTGAGGTTGCCACGGCAGTGCGACATGTTCGATAACTCCCGGTGGTGGATCTTTGAACACATTCTCTTCTCGCTCTTTAATTTTAACAGTATCGCCATTTCCTTGCCGCGCTTTATCCAAACCCCTGACAGGCAAGTTGACTACCTGTGTGGTAAAAAGCTCTTTTCCATCGTGTGAATAAAGCGTCCTCTTAAATGCTTCATGATAGGGTGCAACGGCAACAGAGCCACCATAAATCCCTGTATTGCAAACTACAACATTACAATAAACTGTTCGTGACAAAGAATCAGCAAGGGATCGAAACATTCCTATATCTCTGTTATACGCCAAAACAAAAAGGTGATGCACTTTTCCTCGATACATTAATGCACGTTCAAGGTCCATAAAGTCGTAACAGATACTTACACCAATGCAACCATATTGTTCCAAATCGAAAATGTAAACCTTGTCGTCACCACAATAAGTCCATGAAGGAGTAAGTTTCTTGAGCTTCTCCTTCTCTTTTGGGGCTGGATGAGTCTTTCCAAAAATAACTCGTGTACAATTACGCGAAGGCCTTGATTTCCAAAAGTTAGTTGGGATAAAAACAATCCCGTCATTGTATACCCGGTTATTAACCCTATCCAGTCGGTAGTCAACACCAACAAATGCAATGACATTAAGCCCTGCAACAAGCTTCTCAAAATCATCAAGCCGTGTGCGCGGCAATGAAAGCTCAGGAAGAACAACCACCTTTGGCGCGAGATCTCCATCTTTAAATGCTCTCATAGCCTTGCAAATTTCCTGCCATGAATGTGCATCTTGGTTTAACCTGAATAATTCATGAGCCCCGGTGAGACGTTTTTTTTGCAGCAAAAAAGAAACCACTCAGCGCACAAGTTGGCCATTCAGAGTTAAAGCAGGGAAGCAATCGAGTTTCAGAGGTT
>CAILXE010000295.1 GCA_903838095.1 uncultured Chlorobiaceae bacterium | reverse complement strand
TCTTCAGCGACTCATCGACTGCATGATTGATTATCGTGGGATAAGCGATGCGCATGGCTCCGAATCCATCATTGCCGCTGGCACCAGCGCCCTGAGAGACGCAAAAAACCGCACCGGGATTATTGAGGCGGTTGAGCGTGCCGCAAAAGTTTCTATTCAATGTATCTCAGGCAAGGAGGAGGCAGAACTCACCTTTTGCGGCGCCGTTGCCGGAATGAATGAGCTGCCGCAGCTTTTCACCGTTATTGATATCGGTGGCGGCAGTACCGAAATCTCCATGGGCACGATTGAAGCTATAGAGGAGAGCGTCAGTATCGATATCGGCTCGGTGCGACTGACCGAACGATTTTTTTCTACACTGCCACCTTCGCAAGAGGAGTTTGCCGCTGCCAAAGCGCACATCAATCAGCTCTTTACCGCGAATATTATCCCCTTTTTTGCCGGACGTGAACGGGTTTACGGCGTAGCCGGAACGCTGACCACCATTGCGCAGGTAAGCCAGGAGCTGAAACACTTCGATGCCTTGAAAGTGCACAACTATCCACTCCAGTATCAGGATGTATACGACTTTCTCGAAAAGCTTAAAGTGAGCACCCTTGAAGAGATTATAGAATTCGGCATTCCCGACGGGCGTGCCGACGTTATCACCATGGGCACCCTGATTCTGCACCAGTTCATGCGGCTGCTTGGTGTCGGCGAGATCCGTGTCAGCATTCGGGGGCTGCGCTTTGGCATGGCACAGAAGGAGCTGCTTCGTCTCCAGGGAAATACCTGATCGTGGTCAATACGAACAGGGTGACGGATTTACTTCATGACAGCCGGATACAATGTATTCGGCAATGACAAGCTCGGTTACTGGCCTGATTCCGTGATGGCAAATTGGTATTATTAATGATTGCACATTGAAAAATGCAGCTTTTTATGTATGAATTGGAAGAAAGACAGGGGAATTTTCGGTCATTCATGATAGTTATCAAATTATCCCTTTGATACACATAAATCCGATAACGCAAATACTCATAACCGTTTTTCATCATTGCTGACACTTATGAATGCCAATGGTCTTGATAAAAAGCAGTTTGCCGATCTGCCGGCAGTTTTGGATGCCCTTCCTGATCTGGTGTACCTCGGTGACCGGGATGGAGTGATTCAGTATGCCAATAGTCATTTTGCATCATGGCTGGGGTTATCGTCTGATGAATGCATCGGGAAGAACGTTTACAACCTCCTGTCAGACATTCTGCATCAGCCGCAACTTGCCGAACATCAGAAAAACCTTGTAGAAGAAGTATTGACTTCTGGAACACGAAAGATCTTCGATGATGAACAAGATACCTGGAGGGTTACTATAAACCCTGTAGGCAATGGGAAAATCACATCTCTGCTGGTATCAATTCAGGATATATCGTCTTTACGCCAGACAAAAAAGGAGCTTTGCCGCGAGCGTTCACTGAAAACCGCGCTGCTCGATTCAATGCCCTGTTCTGCAGTGATTCTCGATGCCGACCTTCATATCATCGTCAGCAACAGGTATGCAGAAAAGTTCCTGTTCAGCAACGGAAACAGCGGGGGCCGACGTACTTCTGCATCTGAAATTTTCTGCCCGGATGAAATGGGCGATCTCAGGAAAAGGCTTAAGGAAGTCATCAATACCGGTGAGGTTGATACCCGGGTATTAAAAGTCCATCCACATGGCAATGAGCAATTTTTATGGATGCTTACTCATACCAGTCAGATTTTTATTGATGGCAAGCCTAATGCTCTCTCTATCGGGATTGATATCAGTGAGCGTAAAAACATCGAAGAGGAGCTAAAAAAAAGCAGGATCAGGCTGGATCAAGCCTTGACGGCGGCACACGCCGGAATTTGGGAATGGGATACTGAAACTCATGAAGTTTTATGGTCTGATGAAGTATGGGACCTCTATGGCCTCGAAGCAGGAAAAGAGAAACCTTCGGTGCAGTTATGGGAAAAAGCCGTGCATCCTGACGATCTCGAACCTGTTCTTCAGGCAATAAATGCTGTAACAAAAAACAAAACCGATCTGAATGTTGAATACCGCACCTGCCATCCAGACGGTTCAATTCGCTGGATTCTTTCGAGAG
>CAILXE010000294.1 GCA_903838095.1 uncultured Chlorobiaceae bacterium | reverse complement strand
GGGCCGCATTCAGTCTTGGGAAAAAAACAATTGACGTCCTGATTGACGCCGCACCGGAAGGTCTTGCGGAGCGTATCGAGGAGATAGCCATGACCATCAGCGGTGTCATTGCTGTCGACAAGATCAGAGTAAAACCGACCGGACCACAGGTCTTTATTGAAATGGCCGTCTGTGTCAACAGAACGCTCTCAGTTGAAAAAGTCCAGGCAATCTCCGCCAATATTGAAAAAAAGGTTCGCGAAGAGTATCCCGTCGGAGATATCACGATCAACTCCAAACCTATTGCACTCAACAGCGAAACAATTGCAGAGCGAGTGCACGTCATTGGGCTGAACCATAACCTTCACGCTCATAATATTTCGACAAGCCTCACCGGGCAAAAAAAGCAGATCACATTTGATGTTGAAATCGATCAGCAACTTACTATAAAACAGGCACACGATACCGTCAATGCACTGGAAGAGGAGCTGCACCGGGAGTTCAATGGAGATCTTGATATCTGCATTCATCTTGATCCACTCCGAAACGAAGAGTGCTTTACCGGCACGCTTCAGGCTGAAGAAGAACGGCTTGTGCACGACACCATCATCAAGGCATCACAACTTTTTGAGAAAATTCAGAACGTTCACGACATCAAAATCCGTAAAACAGAAAATGAAAAACTTTTCATTACTCTGCATTGCTCATTCAATGACGAAGTGCTTCTGGAAGAGGTACATTCACTGACCAGCGAACTGGAAGGCTCAATCTACCGTTCTCTGCACAACGCCGCCCGGGTCATTATCCATGCTGAACCACTCTTTGGATAACAACACATCCAACTGCACGATCATCACTTTTCAGAAAAGAAACGTTGGAGAGTTTCATCTATGCTTGTACATTAACAGACAAGAGTAAATTAAACCAATGCCGCCATATCAGGGATGCTTTTTGCCGGAAGATTGCCGGCAAGCCGCATCTTAATGCAACGAAGTGCATACGAAGGTGCCGTGTGCTATGCTTCGTTTAAACTATTCAGTGCAGAGAGAATGATGATCACCAACAAGCCAGTGTGCGTAACCGGGGCTTCCGGATTTATTGCCTCACATATCGTCAGGGAGCTTCTTGAACAAGGATACCTCGTCAAGGGAACGGTACGCAAAGAACCTAAATTCTACCCGTTCCTGCTCGAACTTCCAGGCGCAGCGGAACGACTTGAACTTGTTCAGGCCGACCTTCTTGCCGTTGGGTCCTACGACCAGATTATCAAGGGATGCGAGTATGTCTTTCACACCGCAAGCCCTTACAAGGTTAATGTTAAAAACCCACAAACCGACCTTGTTGATCCTGCCGTTATCGGAACCGAAACGATTCTCGAAAGCTGCATGAAATCAAACAGCGTCAAGCGATTGATTTTTACCTCTTCGATTACCGCTATTACTGATGAACCGGACAGTTCAAAGACTTTTACAGAAAAAGACTGGAACACGATGTCGTCGCTTGACCGTCAGCCTTATCACTACTCCAAGACACTGGCAGAACGTGAAGCCTGGGATTTCATCATGAGAAAAAAGCCGGCGTTTGATCTTGTTGTGATTAATCCCGTTTTGGTCGTCGGACCATCTCTCACGCCTTCACTCAATACTTCAAACCAGATTATTCGTGATATCATAAAAGGCGTTTATCCCTGTATTATGGATTTGAACTGGGGATTGGTCGATGTGCGGGATGTGGCCAAAGCACATATCCTGGCCATGGCAACTGAGTCAGCAAAAGGCAGGTACCTCTGCACGGCTGAAACAATGCACATGAGAGATCTTGTCGCCCTGCTGAAATCCTCCGGTTTCGAGAAATACCCACTGCCAAAACTTGATCTGTCAGGAAAAGCAGGCACAATACTCATGAAGATACTCTCCTTCTCCCAACCAAAAGATACCGGGATGTATATCCGGATCAATGTTGGACGCACGTTGCGCCTGGACAACTCAAAAATCAGGCGTGATCTGGCACTCTCTTTCAGATCGGTGAGGGAAAGCCTCATTGAAACCGTACACGATATGATAAAATGGGGTCATTTACCCCCGAAGCCTTCCAAATAACAAGTAACCAGAGGCTAAACATGCCGAGATTCATCCGAATCATACTACCCATCATCGTGATGATGGTGTCTGTTCTTTCCAATCCAGTCATGGCACTGCCCATCACGACGATAGTTCCAGATTCTCTATCCGGAGAAAAGACAAAACTGT
>CAILXE010000293.1 GCA_903838095.1 uncultured Chlorobiaceae bacterium | reverse complement strand
GCACCAGCTATCCCGACCTGCAATTAAACGTCACCGCAGGTGTTCCGAGTTACTACGCTGTGCTGGTGGATAATACCAATTTTACGGCGGCTTCTTGGTCTGCTTACACTTCTCCAAATATCACTGTAAATCTAGGTTCAAACCAAGGCTCGCGTAATGTCTGGGTGGGGTTGCGCGGATTGCCGGCAGACGCACAGCAGACTTGGGAAACCACCAGCCTGATTCTGGATTCCACCACGCCCACGATTTCAATCACCAGCCCCGCCAACAATGTTTCATTTAACTCGTCGCGGGTAAACGTCAGCGGAAACTTTGCCGCCGGAGCTTTGAAACTGATCATCATAAATGGCGTTCCGGCCTTTATTCACGGAACCAATTTCAACGCCTTGAATGTGCCGCTGGATGCAGGGACAAACACCCTCACGGCAACCGTTGAAAATCTAGCCGGAGTCACCAACACAGTTTCTATAAACCTCATTACAACCACCAACTCGGATGGCAGCTTGAACAATCCAGTTCAACTCCAGGCCACGCCCGTTGCTGGCTTTTCTCCCTTGTCTGTGTCTTTCCAATTCCAAACCAACCTGCCCGGAACCATTCAGCAGGTCGCCTATGATTTAAACGGCGATGACCTTGCCGATTTCATCACCAACAACCTTGCCCCCATCACCTACACTTACACCACCAACGGCGAATATTTTCCCGTCGTCACCATTCAAACGACAGGTGGGCGGTTTTCTAGCGTTGGCGGATGGAATGGGTTTACCTTGGATGCGACCAACCAACCGGTGCGTATCAATGTTCAGGCTCCGCCAACGATAACATCCTTTGCTAGCGTTCCCGATCCGGTGGACATAAAGTGGGTTGCCCCCAGCAATCTTTACGTCTTGTCCCGCAGCACCGCCACGCTCACGGAATTTAACGCTGGTGGTAATGTAATTCGTTATGTGAACAATCTTGGTCTGAATCCTTCCGGCTTTGACGTGGACAACTCCGGCAATGTTTATGTGGCGGTAACGGGTAGCAATCAGGTTTGGAAACTTAATCCGACCGATATTTCATTTACACCAGATGCAGGTTTTGGTTATCAAGGCGTGATTGGCATTTCTGGCACCAATGGCGGAGAATTTAACGCTCCGTATGATGTCGCGGTCAGTCCCGACGGCGGAACCATCGCCATATCAGATTCCGGCAACCATCGTATCCAGCGCGTAGATACCAGTGGCAATCTCATTGACACCTTTGGCAGTCAGGGAACGGCCACGGGCCAGTTCGACACGCCCAAAGGACTTACCTACGATTCTGTTGGCACCTTGTATGTCGTGGATTCGGGCAATAACCAGATTGTTATGGCGCAGGGCAATATCGTGATGGGAACCACCGGGACCAGCGGCACAGACTTGGGACAATTCAGCGGCCCGGTTAGCTTGTGTGTTGCCAAACGGGGTGTTTATGTGGCGGATACTGGCAACAACCGCATTCAGAAATTTGACTTGCCGTCGTCTGGATTGTTCAGCATCACACCAACGAGTATGCGTTTTGCGGTCTCCACCAATTTAAGCCAACCGTATGCGGCTGCGGCGGTCAACAACTTTACAAACGATCTTTTCTACGTTGCCGACACCGCCAACAATCGCGTGATTTTATGCACGGCTCCAAGTCAGGATGCCGATACTTTGCAAACCGTTTGGAACAGCATGACCGCCCGAGTTGCCGCCGCCGACATTCCCGGTGCGGCTTTTTATTTCTCCAGTCTCTCGGCGGACAAATATCGGCAGGCTTTTCTCGGTCTTGGCACTGCTGCCGCAACTTCAGTCATCAGTCAGATTGGAACCCTGATACCGGCGACCATAGAAAGCGACGCTAGCCAATACTACTTCGAAAAAACAATTGATAGTCAAACCATTACCTTCCCCGTTGAATTTGTGAAGGAGAAGGGCGTGTGGAAGATTTTGGAATTCTAAAACGTAAATCTATGACAAACTATACTGCTTGGTTTTGGTCGCTTGGCATCGGAATACCATTATTTGCAATTGGCATGGCTTTACTATGGCGTGGCGCGCATACTTCCATATTTTGGCGACTAATCTTTTGCTTTTGCTTGGCTATTGTTATTACACCGGTTGGCTTTAATAATGGGGACTCACAAGGATGGGTATTCCCATTTATTTTCCTTTTGGCAGACAGTTTGGTTAGTCGTCAACATAATGAAATTTTCTTTTCATTAAAAATATTTGGAAAAATGATTTTGCCAATGGCAATAGGTTTGTTCGTCATTTGGTCAATAATTCTCATTGGTAAAAACAAAAGTGCTAGACATGAAAAGCCAGATTGTGACAGCACCAAATAGTGAAACAACCTATGAATAAAATTGTCTCGCCATATTTTGTCATTGCAATATCTATTTGCTTATCTTCGCGAATGCCATGTTACAGTCACGATGGGCCAGTTCATAAAAAGATTACGGAAAGTGCATTTGGATCGTCTGCTAGTCTTTCTTGTTTTCTAATTGATAACCTGAAATCCCAGTTTTTACAGGCAAATCCCTATCTGTATTGTAGTGGCACTTTTACTCCGCTTGAGTGGCTTAGGGAGGGAAGCTATTATGAAGATGAGCAACTTTATGGTGCTCTCACGCTTACTCCACGTCCCTTAGATCACTTCTATACAGTGACGCCACAACGCACGCCCGGCCAAGTGATCGGACTGACTGATGGCAGTGAGCATCCAACATGGGATTTTTGGAATGGTTTACCGAGCGGCATTGTAAATTCCTATGTTTGGGTTACACAAAATGGAGTTTCAGGGACTTTGAATGTAGGGCCGAACATCTATCAGTGGAGTAATGCTCGCAGCAATGAATTGGCTTCGTTGACGAATTCAACTCAATCAGCTCGTAACGAGAACATGGCACTTATGCTTTACTCTTTGGGACACGTTTTGCATCTCAATCAAGATTTAACTTCGCCCGACCACGTTCGGAACGACAACCATTTTGACGACGCGCACAGATTCATAGAAATCTACGGCACACAAAATTACATAAGGAACCCACAATGGTTTAACCAGCAGCCGCACGGCTGGGCTTACTGGCAGTCCCAAGGTTTTAGCAAGCTATTGGATTTTTGGGACACGGGCAAATATGCCGGTGGCAGTTAGGACGCACTGGTTCAAGAAGCAGCCGGCAACACCAAGCTCGGCCTAGCCGAATTCAGCAACGGCAACTTTCTTGGCGAAGACGCTTTGTATCCAGAAGCCGTCAGCTCTGATGCCATTCATTCTTTCCCTTTTCCGTCAATCAACAGCAGCACTACTTTCCCGACGATTAGATCGCAAATGGCATCTGGCGTCCGCACCTCCTTTCTCAAGAACAAAAAGCCTATCAACCGAATTTATATCAGTAAAAATGGAGACGGCATTTCCGTTACAAATCATTGTGTTCTAAATTATCTGGAAGCCATGTATCCCCGTGGTGGAAGTGTGATTGCGCGAGTAGGCATTACCGTCAACGACCCCGCAGTCCTTCAAGACTATCACGAAATCCTCATCCCCAAGGCGGTGGAATACAGCGCCGGTGTTCTCGACTATTTCTTTCGCGGCCAGCTTGATTTGTCTATCTACGCCGGAGCAAACACCGGCACGTTTGTTTTCAGCGTCACTAACACTTCCACCCAGGATTTCCAAGGCGGAAGCTTTACGTTATTGAAGGAAGACAACAATGGAAACCGCACAATAGCCGGGCAATATGCCGTGAATGGAACCATCGCCAACGGTTCTAGCACGGATATTCAATATACCGACACAACCATCACCGCCAATACCCAGTTCTTTCTTGTCTATAAAGGCACCATTGGCGTGACCAGCGGCAGTGCTAGCGATCCAGTGGATGCAGGGATTGCCTTGGCCTCGAAAAAGTTCGGCGTCTATGCCAATGGGCAGTTTGAGCTCTGGAAGTGTTGGGATTGGGAATGGTCTTATTTTGGAATCGTTCCGGCAAATTATGCTTTCAGTCCTGTGTCCGTGGCAGATGCAAATAATTTGGCGGCGGTGAAATGGCAAGAGGATAATGGATACCCTTCGGGCAGCAATTGCTTGTGATTCGATTAATCGTAACTGGCCTTGCCTTGAGTTGGTGGACAGTGGTCATGTGATTGTGTGGATAGAGATTAAAAGTCATTAGCGTGCCCAGCCATAGATGAGATGTAAACGGCCTAGCTTTTAAGCCTAGTCAATCTTCTCAAATAAAAAAGAAAAGCCACCCCAATAACGAGGTGGCCTTCGCAATTAAAAACTTACCTTACTTCTTCGCAGCTTTGATTTTCGCCCAACGAGCCTTAGCCGCTGCACTGATCTTGGCTTTAGCAGCAGCACTCATCTTAAACTTCTTCTTTGCAGGTTTAGCGGCAACCACAGCTTTGACCGCAGCCTTAACAGCAGCGGGCTTGGCCTTCGCAGCATTGATTTTAGCCCAACGAAGTTTGGCAGCGGCAGAAACAGCAGCACGGCCAGCAGCACTCATTCCCCGTTTCTTAGCAGGTTTAGCAGCTTTGACTACTGGAGCTGTTGAACCTAGCAGACCATTTAATTCTTTGGTCAATGCTTCGATACGGTCTTTGATGTTGGCGGCTTTGATGAGTTGAGCCGATGTCAGATTCAATAGATTACTCATAGTGTTTTCTATTAAAGCATTGGTTGGGTTGGAAGGAAAGCGCAAAAACTGAGGCTATCCTTAGTTTTCACTCCACCAGTTTAATGTCCCGTACCCGAATCATGACCGGTGTTTTGTGGTGAACGGTAAATCCTTGGGTCAGTTCTCCAGTCACCTCCACTTTTTTACCTAGGAATTGTTGATAAGCTTTGTAATCGCCCTTCAAGTAAACATCTAGGTTGAGTTGAAGGTCGTGCTGATTGAGTTGCGGCTTGTTTTCGTCTAGCGCTGGATATTCTGGGTCTTTGGCTACATCAATCGAGGCGTCTAATTTTAAAATCCAATAATCTTCAGGAGCATCGCCTTTCGTGATGTCTTTGTAGTTGGGCAGTCCTGGGAAAGTCAGGTTTTTAATCGTGCCCATCAACTTCACAATATTGGGTGAGCATTGGAGAAGCCGATTTGTTTTCGTGGCTACTTCTTGTGATGTGATATCCGATGCAAGGTGGTCTTGCCTAGCTTTTAAGCCGAAGTTAATGATGAATGTTCGTTTGCTGAACTTCATACTATCAGGGAACGGCGCGACGAAAGTTATCTTATCAAGCGTGTGCTGAACACTACGATCTATGCCAGCATTACCTGATGGGCTGAGGATGTGCGACTCAATCACCTTGCCGTCGCTAGCAATGGTAATGCTGGCCTTGGTGTTGCTGGCGGCGGCAGGCTCCTCCAGCGGCATCCACGCATTGTTGTAAGCAAGTTGAACAGCCTGAGCGTAATTCTCACTTGACGCGCTGTTTGTTTCGGGCTTTTCGCATTTAGCCCCAACCCACTTCAGCTTTTGGTTCGGTCCCGCTCTCGTCACCATCGCAGTATAGCTTCCGCCCATCGTTCCCTGCGTATGCCAGCCAATTAGAATCTGAGCATCTTCGTTCCCGTCACCATCAAAATCACCCCTAGCAATTTCCTTGATGTAGTAGTCAATTTCCATCGTCGCGTCGGTAAATCTAAAAGTTGTATCGTTTTCCCAAACTAAATTGACGATGTGAAGTGGGGCCCATCGCTTAGTGTAATCCATCAAGGCTTTTCCAGACTTAACGTCGGCTTTTAGGATTTTACCGTATTTGTCAGAGGTTTCGCCATCACACGCGTTTAGACTGCTCATCAAAATATCGACCGGCAGTTCTTTGAGATATTTGCCGTTCAAATAGCTGTGGATTGAGGGTTGAGCCTTGGCCATGAGTTCGAGCTTGTCCTTAATATTATTCATCCACATCTCAGCTTGGATGTCGCAGGTTGTGGCGGCGTAGGCTTTGTTTTTATCATCAGGACTGTTGGCTCGGTAATGTTCGCAGGCATAAATAAACTGCTCAACCGTTTCTGTTCTTATCGTCTTTCCATCCGGGTATTGAAAAAAATCAAAGCCGTCGTGGGGTGTCATGATTTGTTTGCCGTTTGCATCTTGGCTTACACTGTAATAAGAACCTGACGATTTGAGCTTCTGGGTCATCAATCGTTTAGCTTCTGCCTGCGAGCTGATTTGTGAAACTGTGAAGCCGTCAAATTCGATGGGCTCGTTTATCCGGGGCGCAATGTGGCTGTTCTGAGCTTCGTTGGTGGTAGCAGTTTTACACCCGGCGACACTGAGCAGGCCGGTGATGAGCAAAACTGGAATGTATTTGGTAAAAGAAATCTTCATATTTTTGATTGGGCGTCAGCTTTTGGGAACTGCTACGCCCTGAAAACTGGGTTGATTGATGTCGTTGTAATAAGGGCTGGTTTGCAATTGTTTGATGAATTCCTTCAAAAAAGTCATTTTGCCAGGATTATTCGCCGGCCAACTCAATTCACACAACTTCCAAGCCGAATCCATGTTCCCGCTATAAATCAGGTCCAGCATCTTCCCCCATAAACGAGGCGGAACTTGAAGATTATTGTTTGGATCACCCTTAACCCCTTTACTCGCAAACATCGGCTTAAATTCTCCAGCCAACTTCTCAAGCGTCTTTTGAGCAGGCGCTGGCTTTTTCATCAACTCTAGGTCGGGTCGGTATTTTCCTGATACGTAGCGCAAAATAACAACAGGAGCAAAGGACTCGGCGAAACAAGCATTCCAGTATTGAAAGGTCCAGTCTTGCATCACCAGTTCCAGATTCCCGTCTCGCCGCAAGTCCTTAAAATCCGAATCCACGCCATTCTGTAAATCAACGCTGCCAATAAACTTGAAGGCAGATCCGATTTGAAAGATGAAAAACGTGTAGCAGCAATGAGCGCCGCCAGACCAATCCTTGATAATGAGATTAGGTTGTTTGTCGCTAGTAATGCTTCGGCCCATTGCAATCAAGTTGTTGGTGATGTCGCCGTTCCCAGAGTTTCCAATCTCGAATTTATTGCCTATTTGAAAAAAAACCTGCTTACTTGAACGTAGTATTTCGAAACAAGCCATCCCGTCCCGCTGATTCTTGTCATTGTTCAAAGAATCTGGGTCAATCCGGTAAATCCTAACCGTGTAATCCTTGAACTTCTGCTCCTCCTTCAGCTGTCCAAAAGGCTTCTGGGTTGGGGCAGCGTTAAGCCTCAATGCGAACAAAAGGATGATGAGCGAACCCAGAAATCTCATGCCAACGAATCTCTGCCCAGCCAAAGCAGAGGTCAATCAGAAAATCCCACAAAAGGGATATTTAACAAATCACTTCCCGAAAATGTCCGTTATAGAGCAGTTGAGCCGGTCACAAATATCCTCAAGTTTGCCGAGAGTTACGCTCTGCTCGCATGTTTCAAGTCGATGCAGGGTCGAGCCTGGCAATCCCATTTTATCTGAAAACTGCTGAAAGGTCTGGTCTCCACGCTTTTCTCGCAGGAACTTGGCTAATTTGCGATCTAGTTTGTTGCTTGCCATGCCCAAAATCTACATCGCTGGAACAATTTAGTCCTTAAAAATCTCTGCAATCGGGCATTTCAACCGGTCGCAGAGCTGTTCTAGCGTATCGAGCGTAATGTTTTGTTCCGCGAGTTCTAGGCGGTGGAGCGTGGAATCGGAAATGCCAGTTTTACGAGCGAATTGCTGAAAAGTGAGGTCTCCTCGCTGTTTACGGAGGTATGCGGCCAGTTGTTTCGCCAGTCGTTTCTTTGCCATGACTGGATGTTGCAACCGTCAACGTCCCACAAGTGGGATATTTTGCTTTACGGAGTGATTGGAGAGGCGTAAAAAGGCGATACGAAATCCACCAGAATGAGCTGATGGAGAGAGAAAGACACCAAAATGAAACTATCGATACTCCTCTCGAAACTAGCAGATAACGACGCAACGCAATTCATTACCAACATCGCTGGAATTCAATTTAAGCCTGTTTCAAATGATATCATGATAGTTTTTCACACCGACTCAGAGGAAGATCTCATTTCAAGTCTCACACAGAATCTATCAGCAGATTC
>CAILXE010000292.1 GCA_903838095.1 uncultured Chlorobiaceae bacterium | reverse complement strand
TGTTGTATCGGTAAATGCCGCTGCAAGCCGCTCTTCATCAATCAGCTCACCTCCATCGTTATCACTCTCGAAAAGGAAGTACCCTTTGTCGTTATGGTTCAGGTAATCTTTAATGAAGTTGCCGTGACCGCTGAGATAGACAAGGTGCGGCCTGAAGTGGTGAAGCTGGTGGGTAAACTCACTGAATCGCCCGTCATCCGGCATTTCAAGCAGTACGTGGCCGCTCTGCCGCCACTGGCCAAGCGCCTCAAGCACCAGCGCCTGCTCATCCTCAATGCGAAGCTGCTCTTTTTCCCCAATGTCATCAGGCAATGCGGTAAAAAGCAGCACCCTCAACGGCCCATCTTCAATGGCTGGCAACTCTGCACCGGTGGAGGGCATGGCTCGCGACAGGGTAAAGCCTTCACTGCGGCCAAGAAAACCAGACTCAGGATGGTAGAGCGTTTCCCACGGAAGGTGCAGGATCTCCGGCTTGCCGCTCTCAATGACGATAGGCAGAAGATGCTGCCCGGCCCGCTTTCTGGCCTGCCGGAATGGCTCGTCCGCATCAAGCGCACGCCACAAGAGGGTTCCGATGCCCTGCAAGGCGTTGTCGGTGACAAGTTTTTCGCGATCAGCATAGACCTCCGAAAGCTCGGAAGAAAGCTTCACCAGTTCGGGATAGCGGGAGAGGATGCCTTCGTCCGGCCTGAGTATGAGCGGGCCAATCATAGTGGCAACAGGTTATTATGGTAAAGAGGAATCTGACGACTCAAGAATCTCCGGGAGCTGGTACACGGTTATCTCTTGCGGTTGCGACCTGGCAGCTCCCCGCATCACCGTGATAATGTTCTGCGGTTCTCCACCAAAGGCAAGCTTGAGCGGTGCATGGCAGTAGGGGCAAGCCTTGGTAAGCGTCGGCTCTCCGGCGGTGTCGATCAGCAGGGAGAAAATTCTTTTGCACTGCCAGCACTCTATCTTCTGGCGTTTCATGGTATTTTCCATAGCTCTTATCCCGGTTTATTGGTCATAAAAACGGCGACGCAGGCACAACAGATCCCGACAAAACAGCAGAAACTTGCCGCAATCAGCAGAACGCGTTTGTATCGGGCACTGGCGGCAAAAAACTCTTCGATGCTCAGCGGCTGGCCCGGTGCTGAGGGCTTGTTGCTTCGCAGCTTGCTCCGGTCAACCGGCCATTGGCGCGAGGTCAGACTGACAAGACTCAACGCCAGAGCAACGAACCAGCAGAAAAATGCTCCCCCAATCATGATGGCTGAGTTCACCACCGCATCATCACCGCCAATCAGCTTCAACGCTGTGGCATACAGACCGGGAATGGCAAGATTCAGCGTCACCAGTTGTTTGGCCAGTTCATCAAGCAGTTTCGGCTGGTCAATAATCGCCGTTACAAAGCCTTTTTCAAGCTCTTCGTCACTTTTTGACGGCGGCGCGGAGTAGACAATATCATCATCCATGATCGGGCTCTTGTTGCTGGTTCGGGAATGCTGGGTTAATGCCGCAATTTACTTTTTATTTTTGACCGATTGATTAGTAGGCCAAAAGAGGAATTGCCTGAGGCTCTCAATACCCCGAGCTTACCCAATTCTCAATCTGCAAAGCGGGCACTCTGATAAACTCCTTGACATTATTGGTGACCAGAATCAGCCCTTCACTGCGGGCATGAGCGGCAAGATGAACATCATTGACGCCGATTGGCTGACCCGCTTTTGCAAGAGTTGCCCGAATAGCGCCGTAATGCTGCGAAGCTTTTTGGCCATAAGGCAAAACCTCCAGCCTGCTGCAGAAATCTTCAATCACTGAAAGGTTAGCACTCACGTTGCTGCTCTTTTCCGCGCCATAAAACAGTTCAGACAAGGTGATGGAGGAGATGGCCATTCGATCTGCGTTTTTGTTAAACGTATCCAGTACCTCTATTGGACGACGCTTCAATGTATAGATAACAATATTGGTATCAAGAAGATAGCGCAGCATTACAAAGCCTCCCGCTCTGGTTGCTCCCCTGCGTCACGCTCTTCCATAAAATCATCCGTCACCGTGTGTTGCCCGAGGAAAAAGCTGTCCCAAGTCTGGCCGACGGGCGCAATGATCCGCTCATTACCTTTTACCCGAATGCTTACTTTTTTAACGATCTCCGGCAAACGTACATCAACCGGCAACCTTACTGCCTGAGAGCGATTATTGATAAAAACGGTGCTGGTAGTCATGAATACCTCCTGAAATGATAGATATACTGCTAGTATATAGCAAATAATTTCCGCTCAGGCAACCTTTTATTGCTGGTTAAGCCGTCTTAACCAGAGACCCGCAAATCCTCCTTTCAATGCTTCAGGTTTACCTGTGCCTGTGGCAGGATGCTTCAATTTTGCGAAGGATTGCCTTGTTGCTGACTACAACGGAAGTTCCAGAAAGAGAAGGGCGCAAGTCCCCTATAAGGCTTTATTATAAAATTATTTACGATTAACAGTAAGTTTTTTTCTTGTGACTACATCGATATTTTTGGCCTCAATGATAGCTGGTAGTGTAATTCTGGCAGCAGCAAGCAACTCTGCGGCAAGTCCTTTCGACTGAGGAATCTTCTGGCAGCTTGCGCCATTGAGAGTGACGATTGTGCTGCGTATGGCACCAAGTTCATCGATTCCTTCCGGCACCGTGCATTCACATTTTTTCCAG
>CAILXE010000291.1 GCA_903838095.1 uncultured Chlorobiaceae bacterium | reverse complement strand
TCAACTACCTCGCGCGTTTCAGCGAAAGTATAGTAAAGACTTCAATAATCGGTTTAGCGTGTATCGCCAAAAGAAAAAAGCAAAGGATATTGATTCATGGATTTTTGAACTGATTCGTTCACGTTTATTAAACACCGATGAATCACCGGCAATCTTTGCGTTGCTTGGTTCTAATCTCCGTTTTTTGGTTCATCTGTTTGGACCTGAATTCAAGCAATCTCCTGAACTCCTGTTTCCGACAGCGCGCCCAATACACCAACAGGCAGCTCTGGTTGCACATTTTCGGTACGACCGACCCGACATTTATAATATAACGACATTCCCAAACATTTTAAGTTGGGGACTTAAAGCACTGAAGGTTTTACCAAAGGAGTTGGATGATAAAGATTCAACACAAACATTGCGTGACTTTGGGCAAAGATTGGGAATCCAAATAGCATTTTATTATTGGAACAATGCTTTTTTGAATGACTTGAAAGGCGAGGCTGCCCTCGATGCCTTTTTTGCGAATGCCGCCCCAAAAACGCGGGCTGCCGTCATTACCCAAATTGGCTCAATCTTTGAAAAACCAACGAACGAGAATCCCAGTGTAGAACTCTTTCAGCGCGCTATGCGGGTTTGGGAGCGCCGATACGAACAAATCGCATTGAATATTGATTGTTCTGACGATTTGGTTGATGAATATGATGGTGAACTGTTTGGTTTTACTAATTGGCTCGACAGCGAATGTTTCTCGTTCGATTGGCGTTTTGAATATGGCAAAAAAGCACTTAATCTTCTAAAGAAATCTCGTGAGTGGTATGGCTTGTTAAAAACAATAACAAAGTGGGCTGAGACTGCGGAGCATTTGAAACCTGCGCTAGAATTGTTTTATTTGATGCTTACAAAACCGAATGAAAATCTACGCTGGAGCATTCAAGTCAAAGAATTCGGCCCAATTATTTCGAGAGGACTTTCAAGTGAAGATGCGGACATAATGAAAATCGCTGAACAATGTAGAGACGAATTACTTAAACTTGGATTGTTTGATTTCTTAGAAATTGGAAAATCGTCGCATTTGTCATCAACTTGACCAGAGATGCCAGATTGAGGTGAGCTGATGTTAACCTAGAACCCTAATGCCAATAGCTTTGAAAATCCAAGGGTTTTCTATCGAAGAGGAACCTGGAAGCGTGGAGGTTTTACGCTATATGCCGTTGGCTAAGTTCCTGTCTTTGCTTGAGCTGGAGGCGATGTGGTTTTCTCGTCTTGGTGCTTTACAGGACGAATACGAAGGCACGAATCCCAAAGGACCGCGTGCCCACCTTATGCGAATAGCAAAGGAATGCCCTAAATTCACGAAGCAACAGACCCCTTTGGGAGGATCATTCAATGAAATGCTGGCTATGGCAGATAATGGCAGATCTGGAGATGTGGGACGTAAAACATTGCTGGTCAATTGCTGGTTCATCGGGAAAAACGAAACAAAAGAAATGTGGAAAGATTACGGTGATAGCGGAAAGGGCGTCGCAATTCGATCAACGGTAAAGCGGCTTGCAACTTGCTTCCACATTAGAGAGCCGGTTGGCAGCTATGTGGGAAAGGTTAACTACGTGGATTTTGAAACTCATGATTCAGGTCCTCGTGGAGAAGACCAGGCTCTCGTGGCCTTCCTTAAAGACAAAACCAGATTTGCACATGAAAATGAAGTCAGAATTGTTACCATGAACTTTTGTTATCCATGGACTTTGCTACCTGATGGAAGCGAAGCTGTCGGCGCTGGATTTGCACCTGAAATTCCAGGCTTATACATAAAATGCCACCTTCAAGAATTGATTCAGAGCATTGTCGTAGGGCCAAACACAGACTGGAATTTCCACATGTTAATGAAAAGGCTTGTTGCCCGATTTGGTCTGACTATAAACGTGGAACATGCAAAGTTATCGCCGATCAAATAAAGGGCGGAACGGTGGCTGAATTTGAATGCGGAGCAGTTGCGGATGGCATCAAGTGTTTTCGCGTTGCCATTGATTGAGATGGGTTTACGATTTAACGAACGCATGTCCGACCCCAATCTTTCGTCATTTATCTGGTCCGTAGCTGATTTGCTCCGAGGCGATTACAAGCAGTCGGAATACGGCAAAGTCATTTTGCCATTCACTGTGCTGCGTCGTCTTGATTGCGTGCTGGACCCGACAAAGGCTGCAGTTTTGGCAGAATTGGCTAAACGCACCCAAGCCAAGGTCAATCCAGAGCCTTTCCTGCTCAAGAAATCTGGCGTTCTGTTCTACAACACCTCCCCGCTCGATTTGAAGAAGCTGATGGGTGATCAGGACCATATCGGGGAAAACCTGCGTAAATATCTGCAAGCGTTCTCGCCGGCTGTGAGGGACATTTTTGAGAGCTTCGAATTCCACACCCAAATCGACAAGCTTACTAAATCCGGGCTGCTTTACCTCGTTACGGAGAAATTCGCCAATATTGATCTGCATCCTGAAGTCGTCAGCAATGCACAAATGGGGGCGGTGTTTGAGGAATTGATTCGCAAGTTTGCTGAAATTTCAAACGAAACGGCTGGCGAACACTTTACACCACGCGAAGTGATTAGGCTCATGGTCAATCTTCTGTTCATTGAAGATGACGAAGCCCTGACCAAATCCGCGCAACCCCACCCAGACATTACGCGAGCCTTGGCTTGAACCTAGATTTACAGTGATATTTGGAGAAGTGTAAGCAGACCAAGAAGCCGCCGTAAAATTGGTATTATCCACCAGCACAGCGTAGTAACTCGGAACACCTGCGGTGACGTTTAATTGCAGGTCGGGATAGCTGGTGC
>CAILXE010000290.1 GCA_903838095.1 uncultured Chlorobiaceae bacterium | reverse complement strand
CATCCTGGCACCAGACAATATCCTTCAGTTGAGGATACCGTCCAAGTTCAGCGCCAAATTCCTCAAGCGGGAATGGATAGAGCTGCTCAATACGGATAATGGCGACATCTTCGGCGGTGTTTTCACGCCTGCGGTTGACAAGATCATAATACACCTTGCCGGAGCAGGCAATAAGTCTCTTCACTTTTCCGGGATTTGTCTCCGGATCGCTGATAATGGTCTGGAAATTGCCAGTGGAGAGTTCATCAAGTGCAGAGACAGCCTCCTTGTTGCGGAGCAATGATTTTGGCGTCAGAATCACCAGAGGCTTGCGGATCATGGTGGTCATCTGCCGTCGTAAAATGTGAAAAATCTGGGCAGGGTTACTCGGCTGACAAACCTGGATGTTGTTTTCGGCGCAGAGCTGTAAAAAGCGCTCCGGTCGGGCGGAAGAGTGTTCTGGCCCCTGTCCTTCGTAACCGTGAGGCAACATGAGGGTCAGGCCTGATGCCAGTCCCCATTTTACCTCACCTGAGGTGATGAACTGATCAATTAATACCTGGGCACCGTTGGCAAAATCTCCAAACTGTGCTTCCCAGATCACTAAGGTGTCAGGAGCAGAGATGGAGTATCCGTATTCAAATCCCAGGACTGCCTCTTCGGAAAGAACGGAGTCGATAACGGTAAAAGGGGCCTGGTTATCGGCAATATTCTGCAGAGGTATATAGGTGCCGGAGTCCCATTTTTCACGGTTCTGGTCGTGGAGCACGGCGTGGCGGTGCGAGAATGTTGCCCTGCCGCTGTCCTGACCGGTAATGCGTATCGAGTAGCCGCCCGCAAGCAGCGAGGCGAACGCCAGATGTTCGCCCATCCCCCAGTCGAGCGATTGTTTGCCAAGGCCCATATTGGCACGATCCTTGATAACCTTTTCGACCAGCGGGTGAAGTTTGAATCCTTCAGGGATGCTGGTGATTTTTTCTGACAGCCGTTTGAGTTCAGCAAGTGGAACGCCAGTTTCGGAAGCTTCCTGGCGACCGGAAGCGGGTTCGGCAGTAAAGATGGTTTTATTGACCAGTATGGGATTTGCGGTGTACTTGCCTTCATCAAGATCCTTGCGGAACTGTTGGCTGAGCCTGGTGGCATACTCCTCTCCGATGACTCCCTGCGATTCAAGCCTCTCGGCAAAAAGCTTGCGGGTGCCGGGGTGTTTGTCAATCTTTTTGTACATCAACGGCTGAGTCATGGCCGGTGTATCCTGCTCATTATGGCCAAGCTTGCGGAAACAGATAATATCAATAACGACATCGCGCTTGAATGCCTGCCGGTAATCAAGTGCCATCTGTGTTGCCAGCACAACGGATTCAGGGTCGTCTCCATTGACGTGCAGCACCGGAGCTTCAATCATCTTGACCACATCGGTGCAGTATGTTGTTGAGCGGCTGTCGCGTGGATCGGAAGTGGTGAAGCCGATCTGGTTGTTGATGACAATATGGACAGTTCCTCCTGTTCCATATCCCCTTGTCAGTGCGAGGTTCAGCGTCTCCATAATAACGCCCTGTCCTGCAAATGCGGCATCACCATGCACAAGGATCGGCAGCACTTGTGAACCGTCCCTGTCGCTTCGTCTTACCTGACGGGCTTTGACGGCGCCCTCTACGACTGGATTGACAATTTCAAGATGCGAAGGGTTGAAAGCCAATGAGAGATTAACCGGCCCGCCGGGAGTGGCGATGTCGCTCGTAAATCCCTGGTGGTATTTTACGTCGCCGGATGGAAGATCAGCGGCATGTTTGCCCTCGAATTCCGCAAAAAGGTCTAATGGATTTTTCCCCATGATATTGACCAGCACATTCAGTCGTCCCCTGTGGGCCATGCCGATGACAATTTCCTGAACCCCGGCTTTGCCTGCACGCTGAATCAGTTCATCAATGGAGGCAATAAAGCTTTCTCCGCCTTCAAGAGAAAATCGTTTCTGTCCGATAAAGCGGGTATGCAGATAGCGCTCAAATCCTTCAGCAGCAGTTAAGCGCTCAAGAATGTGCTTTTTCTTCTCTGGAGTAAAATCAGGTTTTGAACGAATTGTTTCTAACTTTGCCTGCCACCACCGTTTTTCGGTCTGGTCAGTGATATACATGAACTCTATTCCGAGAGTCCCGCAATAAGTCTCGCGCAGATTCTGGAGTACTTCACGCAATGGCATGCTCTCCTGTCCGAAATAGGTATTGCTTGTATTAAAAACAATATCCATGTCGGTCTCAGTGAAACCATAAAAGGATGGTTCGAGATCGGGAAGAGCCGGCCTTTCCTGACGTTTCAACGGGTCAAGATCGGCCCATCGCGAACCGATGTTGCGGTAGGCGGCAATCAGTTTTTGTACTGATACCCTTTTGCGTCCCAGATCGGCATCAGGATTTGCTATAACACGACAGATTGGTCCAAGGCGGGCTCTTTCGACAAACGATGCCTGGACGGGGGAGTGTGCAATATCCCGGGCATCGGTACTGTTTGCCCCCGGCATATTCTGCATGGCGTCAAAGTACGCACGCCACTTCTCGGAAACAGAGCCCGGATTGTCGAGATAGGCTTCATAAAGATCTTCGATATAGGGGGCATTTCCCCCGAAAAGATAGGAGCTGCTGCTATATTGCTGCATCATGGTGTGACGTGCTTGTCTTCGAAAAATTTGTAACAGAGATTCCTTGTGGCAGGATTGTCCATACGTGGCAACGGAGAAGATAACGTATTTTCTCCTCGTAAAAAGGGCGAATAGGGGAGCTTTTGTTGACCCATTTTTTAAAATTGATCACTATAAGTACAATACAAAGCGAAGTATAAGCATCTCTTCGATTATTGTGAAGAAGTTAACGAAAATAAACCCCATAATATGTAAATAATCTCTGTCTGGAGCGGGTGTCAGGCGCGACGGAGCCGTTATTGGTTAAAAAAATGCAGCCATTCATTTCTGGGGGTGGTCATGAGTTTCGCCAGCACGGGAGCTTTTGGAATCGCTCACAAACAAAAAGAGTGGGGTGTAACTTTTATAAAATAAATGTATTACTTAGATTGTTAAAGAGTGTCGATTTGGTTATTAACTAAACGGGGTAAATCATGAAAACATTTTATCGAGTTATTGCCGCTGGAATGGTTGCACTGATATTGCTACTGCTTCCATCGATAGCATCAACTGCCCCAACAACGGAAGTTCCCGCTCCATCAGCAAAAGAGACAACAGCCGTTTTATCTGTTCAGAAACAAGCTGCGGATTCCGCATCTGTTGCCAACGTAGCACCAGCCAAGGCGACAGCGACAACGGCAGCATCAGCATCAGAAGCCCCGACAGATTCAACATTGAAACCCACACAATGGAAGACACCTGCCATGTGGATAATTTATACCGTTCTCGGAGTTATTCTTTTTGGTTCATTTATTGCGATGCTGTTTATTCGTTCAGCACTCAGCCACTCTGATTGGCTATTCGGTGATGCCTTGTCCGAGGAAGTTGAAATCAATCTTGTCCTCAGGAAGCCGGACGGGAGTGAAGAAGTTAAGCTGGATGCCTCAGGTAACCCTGTTATGGTCAAGGTGCTGCGAGCGAGCGTCAGCAGACTGATTGCGCTGATGGGCATGATTGTTATCTTGTTGTTATTCATGGGCTTCGGTATATTTACACTGTATTCGTTTGCAATATACGGACAGATGCCGCCCTCTACCGGCGATATTCTCAAGTTCCTGACCGGCGGATTAACATTGTTTGCCCCCTACGTCGTCAACAAATTTACGTCAGTGTTTGACAGACTGCCCAAATCCAGATAATAGAAAGAAAAGGGGACGTAGGTGATATTGTGTACATTTGCTTCTTTACCTGAGGCAAAGAGCTGCTTTTGTCGGCGAGCTTTGAATGATGATGAATTCTTGCAAGTTTAATCTCACAGGGTTGAATTGACCCTTGCGGCGGGGAGTGCCATCTTTGTGAAAACGGTAAGTACACAATATCACCTACGTCCCCAACTTCCTTTAGGCGCAGAGGGGGCAGTTTGTGTTGCGGCTGACAGGGATTTTGCGAATGTTCATTGAAAGGATATCGCAGGTGAGCAGAGTGTTGATGAGCGGAGTGCCGATGGCGAGGATGTGTTTGATGGCTTCGGTGGCCTGGATGGATCCGATAATGCCTGGCAAGGCACCGAGGGGGCCTTTAGGGATGCTGGGAGCAGGAATCCCTTCTTCGTGGAAGAGGCAGTGGTAGCAGGTGCTCATGCCGGGATGAACGGTCATGGTTTGCCCGTAAAACTCTCGGATTCCTGCATGGGAGTAAGCCTTTGCTGCGTTGTGGCAGGCTCTGGCGATGAGAAATTTTGAATCGAAATTATCGGTGGCATCAATGACAAAGTCGTATTCGGCAAGAATGTTGGCGGCGTTATCGGCAGTGATGCGAAATGGGTAGAGCTTGAGTGTGATATCCGGATCAAGCATAAGGAGTCGTTGCTCTGCAGAGGCTACCTTGAGTTCTCCGACAGATGTTGTCGTATGCAGAATCTGTCGCTGGAGGTTGCTCAAATCGACGATGTCGCTATCCATCAGTCCAATGGTGCCAATACCTGCTGCTGCAAGGTAAAATGCGGCGGGCGACCCGAGTCCTCCGGCGCCGATGACCAGTACTTTTGCCTGAAGAAGTCTCTCCTGTCCCTCTTCGCCGATCTCTTTCAAAGAGAGGTGACGGGTATATCGTTCACGCTGTTTGTCGTTCAGTGGCATGGCTTTGGTTCAAAAATTATCGGCGTGTGTCTGTGTCTTTCTAAAGTTATAGTGATACAGATGGCCCGTTATAAACAGGCTCCCAGTTTTTGAAGATCGGCACAATGTTCTGGCTTCGAAGTGCGGCACAAAACTCTTTGGCGGTGCGGTCATCACATATTTCAAACTGTCCCTGATCGCTCTTTTCTTTTGTGGTTTTGTCGGAGGTCTCTTCATTGTCATAATATCCTCCAACAGTCGTGCGGCTTTCAATGCTCATTCTGGTAATTCCGAGCCCGGCCATTCCATCACGAAACGTAGCGCTCTCTCTTGTTGAGAGCACAAGCTCGGTGTCGGGGAGAGCGATGCGGAAAGCAAAAATCATGCGGGCAAGAAGGTGGTCGTCAACCGGAAAGGGCGGTTCATACCCACCGGTTTGCGGCCTCATGCGCGGGAAGGAGACGGACATGCCTGCGCGCCAGTAGGTGCGTCCGAGGTAACGGATGTGGCGATAGAGACTCAGTGCGTCCTCAACTGGATCGGATAGTCCGAGCAGCACACCAAGCCCGACAGATTTTATTCCCCCCTCAAGGGCGCGGGCAGGGGTCTCAAGTCGGTCGATAAAATCTTTTTTTGGTCCCCAGCGGTGCAGCGCTTCGTATCGTTCGCGGTTGTAGGTTTCCTGGTAGATGGTAATTCCGGTACACCCGCAGTCGGCAAGAGTTTTGTATTCGGCAATAGTCATGGGAAAAGCCTCAACCGAAACTTTGTGCATCTTTTCGGCTGCAATTGCAACGCTTCTTTGGAGATAATCAAAATCAGCAGCGGCAGTACGCTCACCGGTGAGGAGAAGAATATCGCTGATGCCAAGTTTTTTCAACGCGTCAAGTTCGCGGCGGATATCGTCCGGTTCAAGACGGTGACGCGGGGTTTTACGGTCGGAGGCAAAGCCGCAGTAGGCGCACCCGCTTGAGCAGT
>CAILXE010000289.1 GCA_903838095.1 uncultured Chlorobiaceae bacterium | reverse complement strand
GAGTTGCGCCTGGCACCTATGAGATATCAATTGGCGTTGCGGATACTGGTTATGACCGTGGCCTCTACAAGACTGCAATCTTTTTCGATCAATCCTTTATGCTTTTCGAAGTCTTTGCAGATGAAAAAGATGGGTGGAACGGATGGAGCGGTATTTATGACTTACAGCCAGAAATAAGGATTTCTTGATAATGATTAACCGCATCCTTGAAACCTACAAAACTTGTAGCTATGATTTTAGACTTCATGCGTATTCACAAGACCCGTTAGCCCACTTATTTGAAGAATGGGTTGACTACTATCGATTGAAATGGGCCATTTCAAAAGTCTTACAGCCAGCTAGCATTCTGGAAATTGGTGTACGCTATGGCTATGGTGCACGCGCTTTTCTTGATGCCTCTTCAAAGTCGCAATATGTTGGACTAGATGCCGATCTGCCTAACTTTGGTGGTCATGTAGGCGCTATTGATTGGGCAAAGAAGTCCCTCAAACATTATGATGTTCAATTGATTAGAGAAAATAGTCAGTCCTTAAAAAAATTACCGGGTGATCAATATGATCTGATACATGTAGATGGCCAACAAGACGGTGACGGCACCTTTCACGATCTCAATCTTGCACTTAATCAAGGCCAATACATTCTCATTGACGGCTACTTCTGGACTAGGGAAAACTTTCTTTCAGCCAATGAATGGCTCTGGCTCAATAAGGCTGCTATTGAATGGTTTATTGTTATCCCTGGCTATGCAGGTGAAATGCTGATCAAAACCAACCTAAAGCCAAGTATTACTGCACAGGATTCTTCTGTAAATAGTCTCACCCTTGTTAGCAGTTACACGAGTGACTATTACCTAAGCGATTGCGGGGGTTACAAACAATGGCGAATCAACAAAGGTAAAGACTTGGAAGATATGCGCCTGCATACCGTCGCTTCCGTTGCTTCGGCGATAGCTTCGCCAAAGAAAGTAATGGACTTGGGAGCAGGCCGGGGCGAACTGACTTTTCATTTTGCCAAGAAGGGTGCTGCCGTAACCTCGGTTGATTATTCTCCTGATGCAATAAAGCTGATTGAACAAACCTTTGAAGCTGAGCCCAAAGCCCGTAATCGTGTACAACTGATTTGTGGAAGCGTAACCGATGCATCTGTATATGATGGCAATTACGATGTGGTTATGGCTACGGATATCATCGAACACTTGGCACCAGATGAGCTGGAAATACTCTATTCCTTGGTAAGCCAGAATTTGAATCCAGATACTGGTGTTCTAGTGGTACATACAGCTCCCAACTTGTGGTTGTATCGTTATGAACATCCTCGTCAGCAGCTTGCTGCCAAACAGATAGGTTGCTGGCTGCCTAAACAACGTCGTTCTTTCTACGAGCGATTGATGCACATCAATGAACAATCACCGGTGGTGCTGAAAAAACAGCTGGAACGACATTTCCCACACGTCCTTCTCTGGTTTGCCACGGAGGGAGATATGATGGGCAGCCTACATCGGCGTTTCACCATCGCTAACATGCGCCAAGCGACTAGCCTATTCGCCGTCGCCTCACATCAATCCATCAATCTCAACGCTATAAAATCGTCGTTGTGTATGGAGCCCCTACACGAAAGTGAGGTCGAGAAAATAACCCTTCGATGCACTGAAACCATTGGCCAAATGGTAATTGGAGAGAGGTATCAAATAAAAGTTATTTTATACAACGGCAGTCATCAACTACTCTCCAGTTACAATCCATACCCCCTCCATTTAAGCTATCATTGGGAAGATAATACCAATGGCCTCAGTGTAATTTTTGATGGCCTACGGACTCGATTGACCTCAACTTGTAAGCCCCATGAAGAACAAAGTTACGATGTAATAGTTAAAGCGCCTGAGATCGCGGGATCTTATATATTAAAAATCGCGGCCGTACAGGAAGGGATACGGTGGCATGCATCGACAGACCAGACCACGCAACTGGTAGAAGTGAAACTTAATATTAATTGATAACCAGCAAAGTAAAACCATGATTGAAACTAGAAATCCAGAAATAAACGTTGAAGACCTGATGCGGCGTATCCGCGAAGAAGTGGCACAGCGCAAGGCGCAAGTATCCCCTGCACAAACGTCAGTCACCACATTCACGACCACAGCGAGCACTGTAATTGCTTCGGGCGGACGATACGCCCAAGCCGTCGTTGCGTTAAACCGTATACCTGAAAATAAGGGCTGTATAGCTGATAAATCAAAATATAATCTTACGGAATTTCTCGGCTACCATGATGGAGATTTTGTCCGTAGCGCCTACCGGGGTATTCTTCGCCGCGAACCAGACGTTGCCGGCTACGAACACTATCTACATCTGCTTTATATCGGCCAGATCAGCAAGGTCGAAATTCTTGGCCGTCTGCGCTACTCAACAGAAGGCAAAGCCTGTGCAGTGCCGGTACGAGGATTGCTAAAACCATTCATGCTGCAAACCTCTTATCGCATACCGGTATTGGGCACTGGCGTGGCACTGGCTAAATCAATGATCCGACTGCCAACCATCGTTCGTAATCGGGTTAGCTTTGAGAATTACAGCCTTCGCCAGCAACGTGAGCAGGTAGAGCAAATAAATGCACTTGCCGCCCAGATTGAAAGCGCCATCGTACAAATGCAACAGGGCTTAAATAGCCTGGCTCAAACCGTAGACACCAAAGCCGATGCCGCCGAACTGACCGCCACCGCGAACCTGCTCATCGCAGAGTTGGAACAAAAAGCCGACGTAGCCCAACTGGAAGCCCACATCACACAAAACGACGAAAAGCTATTGGGCCTGACCCAAGCCTTAGATGCCAAGGCCGATGCCGCCACCGTCCAGCAAGACCATCAAGATATCAAGCGCCAGATTCTCGACCACAAACACAATATCCTCGACCAACAACG